>JAUZPJ010000033.1 GCA_030706025.1 Bacillota bacterium
CCTTTTTTCCCATTTTTGTCTGTGGTCGCCCCTACAATTCGACCTGGCATCCTGCGGACGAACTTGTCCCGGCAAGCCATAAATCCCAGATAAGGGCCCCCAAAATTAAGGGAATTACCGAAGGGCTGTCCTTCGCCAACCACAATATCTGCTCCCAATTCTCCAGGGGATTTTAGTAAGCCTAAAGAAACCGGATTAACCGACATGACCACTAGAGCCCCTTTGGCATGAGCCAGCTGTACAATTTCTTCTGCTCTTTCAATACTCCCAAAAAAATTGGGGTTTTGAACAAGTACACCTGCAATGTCCTCTTGAAGCGCCGCTTCAAAGGCCACTTGATCCATCACACCATTCTTAAAGGGAACTTCAACAAGTTCCACTCCACGGGGTGGCAGATACGTTTTCAGAACTTCACGGTATTCCGGATGCACCGTTTGCAGCACGAGTACCTTTTCCCGTCGTGTAGCGTCACAGCTCATAAGAGCTGCTTCCGCTAAGGCCGAGGCACCATCGTACATAGAAGCATTGGATACATCCATCCCGGTTAATTCACAGACTAAGGTCTGATATTCATAAATCGCCTGAAGGGTCCCTTGACTAATCTCCGGTTGGTAGGGTGTATAGGCTGTGTAAAATTCAGAACGAAGCAACAATTGGTCGACAAAACTTGGAATGTAATGTTCATAAGCCCCGGCTCCGAGGTAAGAACTGTACCCTTCTACGGTTTTATTAAGGTTAGCCAAACCTTTAACATGCTTGACTAATTCCTGCTCCGACATTCCTCCCTTAATAGCCAAGGGCCGTTGCAACCGGACTTCCTTCGGAACATCTGCAAAGAGCTCCTCGACAGACTTAACCCCAATACGGGCTAAGAGCCGTTCATTTTGGCTGTCCGTATTCGGTATAAAGTTCATTCTAATGTTCCTCCTGTGCTAAAAACGTTTCATATTCGCCAGCAGACATCATACTATCAAGAGCAGTTAAATCATCCGCTTCAACCTTAATCAGCCAACCTTCCCCATAGGGATCAGAGTTGAGCAAATCGGGTGAATCCATGACTTGGGTATTCACTTCAACAACTTTTCCGCTAACCGAAGCAATAATATCTGAGACCGCTTTGACAGATTCCACCGTACCGTAGGATTTTCCCGCCGTTACAGTCGCGCCCTCATCAGGAAGCTCAACAAACACAACATCCCCAAGGCTTTCCTGCGCATGATCTGTAATCCCAAAGGTCACGATATTTCCATCCACCCGTGCATACTCATGCTCTTTGCTATACTTTAAGTCTACTGGATTCATTAAAATCATCCTCCTAATTTGTTTTCTATTTTTGAAACATTTGACACTAACACTGGTAGTTTTATTACCTTTGACCTAAACTTTAGCCACGTTTATAAAACAAAGATGGAACAATTTTGGCTTGCACGGCCTTACCACGAATCATCACATCTAAAACGGCTTCCTGAACGGCCAAATCTGAGCGTATCAATCCCAACGCAATGTTCTTATTAAGAGTGGGGGAGAAAGAACCCGAAGTTACAAATCCAATTTCCTCACCGTCTTTTTGTAGGGGATAATGGGAGCGAGCAATTCCCCGTCCGATCATTTCAAGGCCCACTAACTTACGCGGTATCCCTTGTTCCTTTTGAGTCAAAAGAGCGTCTTTCCCAATGAAAGCGATTTTATCTAATTTGACAAAGATTCCAAGCCCAGCTTCCAGGGGTGAAATTTCAGGCCCTAATTCGTTACCATACAATGGTAGACGAGCTTCAAAACGCAGCGTATCCCGAGCGCCTAAGCCGATGGGTTGGATTCCTTCCGGAGTTCCGATTTCCAAAATCTTCTGCCACAGTTGCCTTGCAAATTGAGGGGAAACATAAATTTCAAAGCCGTCCTCTCCTGTATAGCCTGTTCGGGAGATCAGACATGATACGCCATCAACTTCGCCGTGTGCAAACGCATAATATCTAATTTGTGCCAAATTAATGTTTGTGATACGCTGCAGAATTATTTCAGCTAGGGGTCCTTGCAGAGCCAATTGCGCATACTGCTCGGAAAGGTTCTCGACAGACACTTCGAACTCTTTAGCCTGCTCTACCATCCAAGCGTAATCTTTATCCGAATTAGACGCATTTACAACAATAAAATAATGCTCTGGGCCATAACGATAAACAAGCAAATCGTCCACAATCCCACCATTTGGATAGCACATCGGAGAATAGAGAATTCTTCCATCTACAAGGTTACTTACATCATTTGTAATTAACATTTGAAGAAACGCTAACGCTTCTTTACCGTTAACATCGATCTCTCCCATATGGGAAACATCGAATAACCCTGCCTTTGTCCGTACCGCATGGTGTTCATCAATTACACCAGCATATTGTACTGGCATTTCCCAACCGCCAAAGTCTATGAGTTTAGCCTTCGCGCCTAGATGTTCTTCATAAAGCGGAGTCCGTTTCAGTTCTGTCATTAATGCCACCTCCAAATTCTGTCATGCAAGTAATCCTAAAATCGTTGCTACGGCTTAAATTCTCCTATGACCTATCTCGCTATTCGGGAAAAATTCTGGATGCTAAATAGGAACATAAAGAAGGACAGAGAAAATGCGCTGTCGCATTTTCTCTGTCCTTTAACCTGAGAGATTCGCCGTATCCGGCTTCCCCTTGGGTGTTCTCATTAAAGAGAAACTCTCCAGAGTATCGTCATCTAGTAGTTCGTTTGCCTGAGAGTTTCTCCCCTTGATAAGCGATCACAAGGGATTTTCTCCTTCGGCGTCCGGTTTTCCAGCCCTCTCCTACTAGTCTCATCCGATATCATAATATCATTTGTCAATATAATAACCTTTTTAATTCATTTAGTCTACTGACTTTTTCTGCTAAATAACCAGAATCATTAGAAAGATACCTATCTTCTGATGGTAAGCAAGTTACTGCAGAAATCTTGACCTCTTTCAGCGCATCGAAACTAAGTCAGGCTGGCAACTACTGTACTACAGCGAGGACAAATCGTCGGGTGTTCCGGATTTTTTCCAACTTCCTCGTGAAACATCCAGCACCGCTCACATTTTTGTCCTTTGGCTGCCTGAACATGAATCCCCAAACCCTCGTGGCCTTCTGCAGGTTGTACATCTTCTGGCCATTTTTCTTTGGGCTCATGTACTGTTAAACCGGAAACAATGAAAACTTCCGCAAGGTTAGGAACCTTTTGCAAGAATTCATACTGTTCTTCCGTCGGATAAAGATCTACCTGAGCCGTTAACGGATGATTTATCAGTTTTTCCTGACGCGCTTTTTCTAATACTTTGGAAACATCCGCCCGTAATTCTAAGATCTGATCCCAAAGATCAGCAATTGTTTCGTTCGCCCATTCAGCATTCACTTTAGGCATCTCCGCAACTTGGACATTTTCCACATTCTTATCTCCGGGAATATACGGCCAGATTTCCTCTGTCATGAACGACAAGACCGGTGCTAAGAGACGGACCAACGCGTCTAACACTTCGTATAAAACCGTCTGGGCGGATCGACGAAGAAGTGATGTTTTTCCCTCAACATAAAGTCTGTCTTTAACAATATCGAGATAAACAGCGCTTAACTCGATGGTGCAGAAATTATGAATCGTATGATAAACCCAGTGGAATTCATAAGACTCATACCCAAGAAGCACACGTTCAACCACTTTAGAAAGCTTAAGCAAAGCCCACCGATCAATTTCCTGAAGCTCCTGATAAGTCACCTTATCTTTAGAAGGATCGAAATCATTGAGGTTACTAAGCAAAAAACGAAGAGTATTACGAATCTTACGATAGGCTTCGGACATTTGCTTCATAATGCGCGGAGAAGCAGCCACGTCATTCTTATAATCCACAGAACTAACCCAAAGCCGTAAAATGTCCGCACCTAATTCTTTGACAACCTTGAGAGGATCAACCCCATTTCCCAACGATTTAGACATCTTGCGCCCCTGCTCATCGACCACAAAGCCGTGAGTCAATACGTTCCGATAAGGTGCCTGACCAAAAGCAGCTACCGCTGTCGATAAAGAGGAATTGAACCAGCCTCTGTGCTGATCTGAGCCTTCTAAATAAAGATCTGCTGGCCAAGAAAGTTCATCCCTTTGTTTCAACACGCCAGCATGACTTGTACCGGAATCAAACCAAACGTCCATGATATCTGTCTCTTTGCGGAATTTCGTACTACCACATTCACAAACGGTCCCTTCCGGCAGCAATTCCGCTGCGGAATGGGCGAACCAAGCATCAGATCCGTCTTGACGGAAAAAGTCCTGGACTTTAGAGATAGTTTGGTCGTTCACCAACACTTTCCCACAATCCTCACAGTAGAAGATCGGAATAGGGACTCCCCAGGTTCTTTGCCGGGAAATACACCAGTCACCCCGGTCCGCAATCATGTTATAAATCCTATCTCTTCCCCAGGCAGGAATCCAGCGAACCTTTTCAATCTCATCCAAAGTTGCTTGGCGGAACCCATCAATTGAGGCAAACCATTGTTCGGTCGCTCTGAAAATGATCGGACTCTTGCAACGCCAACAATGAGGATAACTGTGTTCGATCGTTTCTTCAAGCACAAGATCCCCAGTTTTCTGTAGGTCCTCCACAATCACTGGATTCGCTTTTCCAGTTTTAAGACCAGCATATACGCCACCTTCGGACGTAAATTTCCCTTGATGGTCAACCGGACATAAAACGGGCAGTTCATATTTCTTCCCAACCATAAAGTCATCTTCACCGTGAGCTGGTGCCGTATGAACACAGCCAGTACCAGCCTCTAAGGTAACATGTTCCCCACAAATTACCACGGAGTCACGGTCCATGAGCGGATTTCGGCAAATTACGCGTTCAAGTTCCTTGCCGGAAAATGTCTTTTCTACTGGAAGTTCCATTTTCCATAAGGAACGCAAGGACTCCAGCATCCCTTCAGCGACTACCCAATGTTCCTGCTGGGCGGTAACAACTGCATACGTTAACTCGGGGTGTACACTGATCGCAAGGTTTGCCGGCAGGGTCCAAGGGGTTGTCGTCCATATAACCACGAAGGTATTGTCCTCTGTAAGAACACTCAAACCATCACGCACTGCAAATTTTACATAAATAGCTGTAGCTGGCTTATCAGCATATTCAATTTCCGCCTCAGCAAGTGCAGTCTCGCAGGAAGGGCACCAGTAGACAGGTTTTAAACCTTTGTAGATATATCCTTTTTTGGTCATTTCACCAAAAACCCCGATTTGAGCCGCCTCATAATCCTTTTGCAAAGTCAGGTAAGGATGTTCCCAATCTCCGCGCACTCCAAGCCGCTTAAATTCCTCACGTTGGATACCGACATATTTTTCAGCATAATCTTTACATTTTTGTCGAAATTCCAAAGCAGATACCGCATGACGATTGACTCCCAATTTTTTAATGACTTGCTGTTCGATAGGAAGTCCATGGGTATCCCATCCCGGTACATAAGGTACATCGAAGCCCATCATAGTCTTGTATTTTACGATGACATCTTTTAATACCTTATTAATGGCATGTCCAAGATGAATATCCCCATTGGCATACGGAGGCCCGTCGTGGAGTATAAACTTTGGTCGTCCTGCACGGGCTTTTTGAACCTTTTCATAAAGTTTCTTTTCTTCCCATGACTTCAGAATTTCCGGTTCCCTTTGAGGAAGATTTCCTCGCATCGGGAAATCAGTTTCGGGTAGGTTAAGTGTCTTACGATAGTCCATTAATACTTTCCTCCTTATAATGTAAGGGATAATACTAGGGTAATTCATGCAAGTTCGAGGTCGGCTCAGACATTTGCACAGTTAGTTAGCCAGAGTTAAGGCTTCTGCTTGTTAAATTAGTCAAAAATCTCGCCCCTCCAAAAAGGGGCGAGATTGCTCGCGGTACCACCCTTGTCGCCAAAATTAGCCACTCGGTAGTCTGTTAACGGGGACTAACCGAACGAAGCTTACTATAAATTCAGCCCTTCACTCCAAGGGGATTTTCTTAGTCACTCCTCACGGGCTCACACCAAACCCCGCTCGCTTTGAGGCCTTTTGACAAAGACTGTCCTTATCAATGTGTTCTACAGATATATATTTATAAAGTATATTTGAGAGTTCATATAACCTATATTATAACTTTGCGCAAAATGGTAACTAGCTTAGCCTGTCCCTCCGACTCAATCGGATCTACCATCCACAGACATAGGAACGAAAGCTTTCTGCTCCTCCATTCCTGAACAAAAGGATCCATTTGTTCCTTAGAAATGTATAAATGCGTTGAATCTTGTGAAGGCGTTAAGCCCACGACCACGCCTCGCTGCTCCATTTCATCCATCGCTTGAAATGCACGATCAAGCAAATCATCGCTCCCAGTCATCAGAACATCTCCAGGACGAAATTGATGGCTAGCTTGGGCAAACCCAAGACAGAAGATTCTTAAATCCTTTTCATCTGATTGTAAATTATCGATGGAAGGCAAGAGTTTAACTTCTTTGCCACCTATTTTTCCTGTGTAAATCTGATTCTCATCCTGATGCAATCCAAGGCCTTGAATGAGAAAGTCAGGTGATATCTCACTTATTATTATATTCATGATGACAATCCTTCTCCTTCAAAGTTCTCTGCAAATTATTTTACCACGAAACCAAAGTTATTCGCAACATCTTCACACTAGCAGGTTAGGCTATACCATCTTTTTGCTCCTGCTGATTTGCCAAATCAAGATGTGCTAGTAGAAATGACTTTAATTGTGTTCGTAGTAAGGCACGATTTCTGGAAAGCTCCTGAATCTCCTCTTGTATATCTTCCCACAATTTCTGTGCTTCAGACAACTTGCTTAACTTTTTCTGTTCTGCTTCCTTTAAGATGAGTTCCGCCTCATGATGAGCTGCCTTCGTAACCTCTTCAGCAGTTTGCTGAGCAACAACCAGAGTCTGTTGCAAAGTGTTCTCTAGTTGGCGATAGTGGTTAAGTTCAGCTTCTAACTTTTTTGTTTTCTCACGCAGTTCGAAGTTCTCGCTATAAGCGGATTCAAATTCCTGACTTAGATTTTCGAGAAACTTCTCTACCTCAACACACTGATACCCCCGCACCCTTTTATGAAACGTTTTATTGCGAATATCAAGAGGCGTCATCTGCATCTGATTTTTCCCTCCTAATGCCTCCGTGACCTATAAAGTATGATTTGCCAAGCTAACCGTTCCTTGCGAGTCTGTGAACAGTCTAAAAGTATTACACGCCCCTGCCCACGGCAAGAAATTATATCACCGGGCCGCACTTCGACATCCACTTTGCTCGCCACAAGGCCGCTTCGTCTCACTTTACCTTGTATAATCCATTCCTGCGCAGATGACCTTGAAACTTGAAAGGCATTCGCAATTACCGTATCAAGACGTGAGGAATTAACGGTTATCCGACGTTCCTCGCCCTGTTCAACGTCCAGATCGAGTTTATCTTTATTTAGCGAAACCTCAATTTTTTCACGCCCTGCCTGGGTCCAATGATCCAATAAAAAAGGGGTAACCTCAGTTGTAGCTGCAACATAATATCCATGTTGTCCCGCTTGAATATCCCCCAAAACATCTCGTTTAAAACCCAGGCCCATAAGAGAACCCAAAATCTGTCGATGTTCAAGTTTTGTACGTGAATTTTTAGGGTGTACCTTTAGGATCGAAATATCCGCATCGTTTGAATCTAACTGTTCTCCCCAAGGGGCTAAAATGATCCGTACACGTTCTGCCTCCGGAAACCCTCCCTCGGCAAGATACACAAGATGTTCCTTGGAAAGTACAGTTTCAGCCCATTCGCGCATTGCTATGCTCAAAAAAGAAGTTACTTGTTTGGAATCGCCGTCTAACACCGCATCTACCAAATCCAATAGATGGGCTGCTTCCACGCGCACTGCTTTGTCGCCCCAAAATCCGAGTACACTGCGATCTATTAAATGTTTCATTTTAGAAAAAGGGTCTCACTAGTAAAGAACGAATTAGGGATTGAATCAGGTTTAGAACGATGATTGCAATGAGTGGCGACAAATCTAACGCCATTCCAGCCCCTCCAATTTGAAAACGTTGAAACGGCTTAAGTAGCGGGTCAGTCACGTCATACAGTAAACTGATGATTTGATTAGATTTCAAATGGGGCAAGTAAGAAAGGAAGGTTCGAATCACGATCGCAAAAATGAGGATCGTTATAACTTTATCAATGACTAACGCAACCAGAGAAATCACGCTTAGAACCCCTCCCTATTTTGGCCAAAACAATCCCTTGTCTTTTAATTCGTCACGCATCTCACCCGAAATATCAACATTACTTGGCACAAATAAGAAAATCCCATTTCCCACCTTTTGCATATTCCCGTTTAGTGCATAAGTAGTCCCGCTTATAAAATCGACGATACGTTTAGCTAGCGTCTTTTCTGCGTTCTCCAGATTGACAATAACTGGACGGCGAGATTTCAGTTGATCAGCAATGTTTTGCGCTTCTTCAAAGGAATTTGGTTCCATAACTACCACACGCATTTGCTTTTGAGTATGTATACTTACCACTTGCGCACTTTTTCGGCTGTTGCGCGCCTCTTCTTGTACATCCTTTTCTCTATCGTTTTCTACAACATCTTCTTCCAGTTCATCATCGGCAAATCCCATAATCCCAATCATTTTGTCAATTAGTTTAGCCATTTATTTATACCCCTCCCACTTTAAGGTCATTACCCTCTATCGCCAAAAATTTGATGTCCCACACGGACAAGGGTTGCTCCTTCTTCAATAGCCTGTTCAAAATCTCGACTCATTCCCATCGAAAGTTGGTATAGATCAACTCCAGGCCACTTTTGTGAATACAACGAATCACGCAGGGCACGGAGTTGTCGAAAAAAGCCCTGAGTTTCCATGGGGCTAGCCTCCAAGGCTCCAATAGTCATAAACCCTTGGACATGAACATTAGGATAATCCACGACAGAATTTAAAAAATCTGAGACTTCTTCCGGCATAAGCCCTGCCTTTGCAGAATCCCGTGCAATATTTACTTGAACCAACGTATTCCAAATTATTCCGCGTCTTTCGCCTTGCTCATTAAGGGTCTCCAATAATGAAAACCGATCGAGCGAATGGATCAGCGAAATCCTTGAGTCTAAATACTTAACCTTGTTGGTCTGCAGTCTTCCTATCAGATGCCACTCGCAATCATTTGGCAGATAGGCAACTTTCTCCAGCCATTCTTGAACACGATTCTCTGCAAAAGCTCGTTGTCCAACTTGATAAGCCGCCTCTAAACACGTATGTGGTTGAGTTTTAGATACAGCCAAGAGTCGAACAGTGCGTGGGTCCCTATTACTTCTTACCGCAGCTTGCTCCACCCGTTGACGAACCTCAACTAAGTTTCGCTCGATGCTCCCTTGTGTCAACATCAGAAAATCTCCTTCGCAATAAATTCTACGCCACTTCGTCGTTTCCTGCTTCCGAAGTTAAAACCTAGATATTTTTTACATTGGCCACTAACCCCTCTAAACCGTTACGGGGCGTTGTCACAACGGGAATACCGCTCGGCAAATTTTCAATGCAGGCTTGATTATCATCCTGATCAAGAACTTTCACCTTTTTAAAATGCACCACACCTTCACTCCAAAGAAAAATTCCCAGTTCTTCTCCTTGCGTCCATAAAGCACTCTTAGGGACGAGAACACCATTGGTCGGGGGAAGATAAATCCAGGTCACATCTTGTTGCCTTTTGGTTGTTGACCCATCAACATATTGAGAAAACTGAACAATAACTCCCTTTGGTTTATCGGATTTACGTAAAATCTTTGCATTAAGTGTTTGAGTCCCCACTATAAGACGAAGAGACTTTCCGACCTCCAGTCCGTCAATACTGGGAAGTTCGAGGAACGCCTGTGTTGGGAGGAGATTATTCACAATTACGCCCACAACCTCTCCGGCTTGCACCGTTGCCCCCGTGGTCTTTACAGTAGGTTTCAACGCCAATAATTTATTTAAATCCATCGAAATCAGATTTTCGTTGCTTATTACGGACTCCAACCCATCGCTTTGACGAAAAAAAAGTCCACCTGTTCCTGCTTGAATCGATTGAGCCATCGCTTGCATTTGTTGAGTTCCAGGAGCTGCGCCCTCCGGTTGTAAAGTTGCTACAGTCTCACCACGCCGAAAGCGCTGTCCATCAGTCCCTATGAATTGAATCTTTCCTGAGAACGAAGCAGGTATTGGTAATTCCTGATTGGCAAACGTTGCCGCAACTTTGCGTTCATGAGAAATCGTTCCAGTCTGGGCCACTGCAAATTTGATTGTTCCTACACCCAAATAAGAACGATAGAACCATAGGATCATTCCCACGAGAACTATGGACACGCTTCCCCAAAACATCCTATGGATCAGTTTTCTTCGTTTCCTCTCCATTATATTCCTCCAGTCGATATTCGATGTCCGCGGTTCGACGTCAGATCACATGCATCACAATCCTAGTCCTGTTTTCCCTAATACATTTAATCGCGCCTTGCTAGGATTTTGCTTTGTAGAGATTGATCCATCCTGCCATTCGGCCGGTCCGTGCCCCATCCCTTCGATGGGAAAAAAACCATTCGGGATTGTCCGCTGTACAGATCGCAGCCACATCAATGTTTTTCGAGCAAACCCCTTTTTCTAAAAGCAGTATCCGATTGGCTTCCCACAAGTCCAAAAGATATTGCCCATTCCCTTGGCTTTGTAAAAATGGTGTCTCAGCAAACTGTTCTCGAAACTGATTAACGACAGGTTCGTCCACAAGATAACAACACGGGCCAATGCTTGGTCCGATTGCGACCCAGGCATCTTCAGTCCGTCCGCCCACTTCTTCAAAAAGTTCTAACACCCTTTGACCAATTTTCTGGGCTGTCCCTTTCCAACCAGCGTGGGCAATTCCTACTGCTTTAAGATCTGGATGATAGAAAAAAAGAGGAACACAGTCTGCAAAAAACTCCATCAAGCCGATATCATCCTGCGTTACAAACCCATCAACAGCGGGTATGACTGTTCTCAATTCGCGAACTCCCTGACCCCCATTCTTTTTATCAACCCATAATACGTTCGCACCATGTACCTGTTCGCCCACAACACTTTCTGACCAAGAAACCCCCCATTGATCTAACCAACGTTTTCTATTTTCTAAAACTGCAGCGGGATTATCCCCTACGTGAAGCCCTAAATTAAGTGTATCGTATGGGACCCGACTAACTCCCCCAACACGAGTCGAGAAGCCGATATTAATTCCCTCAGCTTGCCATTTGGGAATAGTGAGGAACGTTAAATTCCCACTTTTGCGCCATGTCCAGCTCATTCCACTAACTCCTTAATTTATTTTAAATATACCATTTTCTACCCTTTAGAACAAACTGCCAAAGGTCCTAAACGTTCTTAGAATAAAAAAAACATAAACCCTTGTAATTTAAGTCAAGTGGGTTTATGTATCGTTAAAATTTCTATGTATAATTCCTGATATATTATTTTCGATCATCATTTACATTATCAAACTCCATCAGATCCTGAGCATCAACTAAGATTACGTCCACCCCTATTTTCTTCACGCGATCCCAAGGTACAACGTAATCATCGGACTTTCCACTGCCGAACAGCCCCCAATTACCACGAGAGGGTCCCGTTACGATAATTCCTTTGACAACGCCCCGATCTAGATCTAAATCAAGGTCTTTAATAGGCCCTAACCTTCGTCCATCTTTAACATTCACAACATCTAATAAGCGCAAATCTGAGACCCGCATTGTTAGACCCTCCCCCCTAATCGAGGCTCGATGTTCGAGATTCGAAGTTCAAATCCAGGTTCGAATATCGGCCTCGAAAAGTAGCCCTAAGTATATTCTACATTTATCATATGAGGGAGAGACTTAAAATAGCCTACAGTTTACACATAATTACGCATGTGAAGCATTACGAAAATATAATGGCTTGTGTTCACACATACTTCCGCATGTGGAGCATTGCGGCCTTCTCAAGACGGGATACTTGAGCCTGCGATATTCCAATTTCATCAGCAACCTCCATCTGTGTCTTTCCATTAAAAAACCGCAGGGATAAAATTAGTTTTTCACGTTCACCTAAACGTCGTAAAGCCTCTCGTACGGCGAGTCCTTCGACCCAGCCTGTGTCGGATTGTTTATCATCTCCTATTTGGTCCATGACGAAGATAGGATCTCCACCATCATGATAAATGGGTTCAAAGAGAGAAATCGGTTCCTGAATGGCATCTAGAGCAAAAATGACATCTTCACGCGGGAGTGAAAGTTTGGTAGCAATCTCCGCAACAGTTGGTTCCCGAGCGCATTCACAGACTAGTTGGTCCCTCACTTGAAGAGCTTTGTAAGCTATATCTCTTAGGGACCTGCTCACTCGTATTGGGTTATTGTCCCTTAAATAACGACGAATCTCACCAATGATCATGGGCACAGCATAAGTAGAAAACTTAACGTTTTGACCCAGATCAAAGTTATCAATCGCTTTCATCAACCCAATACAACCAACCTGGAAAAGATCATCGACATATTCACCCCGATTCGTAAACCGTTGAATCACACTGAGAACGAGACGAAGATTACCATGGATTAGTTTATCACGAGCACTACGATCTCCTGCCTGATAAATCTCAAACAACTCTCTCATTTTGACACTAGATAAAACAGGCAACTTCGAGGTGTTCACTCCACAAATTTCAACTTTGTTTAATGCCAAACACGAGCACCTCCCCAGCTAATTCTGTTGGGAAGTATACCCTAACACATATTATGTTATTCCAATCGACAAAATTCTTTGCGTAATCTACGTATAATCCTTTTTTCGAGCCGAGAAATGTAAGATTGCGAAATACCAAGTCGGTCGGCTACTTCCTTTTGTGTCTTTTCTACTCCGTTATCTAACCCGAATCTAAGTTCCATAATTATTTTTTCTCGATTTGTTAACCTGCCCATTGCTATATGCAACAGTTGACGATCCACCTGTTCCTCGATAGGCTTGGAAATAATATCGTTTTCCGTCCCTAGAACGTCGGATAAAAGTAACTCATTTCCATCCCAGTCAATATTCAGGGGTTCATCAAACGATACCTCGGAACGAGTCTTGTTATTTCGTCTAAGATACATTAAAATTTCATTCTCTATACATCTGGAAGCATAAGTTGCTAATTTTATTTTCTTTTGCGGGTCAAATGTATTTACAGCTTTAATTAACCCAATCGTCCCAATTGAAACGAGGTCTTCGATTCCAATTCCCGTATTTTCGAATTTCCGGGCAATGTACACCACTAGTCTAAGATTTCGCTCGATTAGAATATCTCGAATGGACAAATCCCCCATTTCGAGACGTTCCAAGAGTGCCCCCTCCTCATCCGAATTAAGAGGTGGTGGTAAGGCTTCACTGCTTCCTACATAATAGATTTCACGAACTCCGCGGATTCTTTGGAGGAGCATAAACCATATGCTCTTAATCTTATTTTGAACATTACTCCACCACTTCATTATAATTCTCCACCTTTCTGCACATGTTCTGGGTGTAGTAACGCTTGATATTCACCCTCTGAACTAAATACTTGATTAACGAGTGCCACCGTTGCATGAATTTGCCGAGATCCCTCCGTATCAAAGCATGTCACACGTTCAGGTCTTATTCCAAACAACCAGCTTTGACGATCAATGGCTTTAAATGGAATAAAGACAAGACACTTTACTAAACTGGGATTGACCTTCCATAACAACGGCCAAGGGTCAGCACAATCTTTCCATGGGATTTTCAAGAAGGTCCGTATATGATCAGGCAGGGACGTAGCTGCGACCTCCTCTTCCAACAAAATTACCGGGAACCCTGTCAATGGGTCGCGCAAGTGATTGCCTGTGTCCAATAACGCTTTAATCCGAACAACTCCGTTATTTTCACCACCAAAATCAATTTCCAAATCGTAAATGATTTGCTCGAGCATTGTTTTTCTTTCCTGCCAGCCGTGCCATAGATGTTGTATCAACCACCACACTAACGCAAGCAAAGGAAGGACCCAGACATTGTTTAATGCCAGCGAAAAACCCTCGCCGCCTAATCTGTTATCAAATTGCGTCCATCCCCACAAGGCATAAACAAAGCCACCAAGACCAGCCGAAAAAAGCCAGAAACCAACCGAAGTTTTGAGAAAAATATAGAGATTCGGGATTGGAAAAGCGGCCCCAACCATAAGAAATGGAATAAGCCATTTGCTTAACGTGACCCATGGCGAAGTAGAATAACAAGCCAAGATTACCGGAATTTCGCCGAGCAGAGCCCCCACTAGAATTCTTCTTGGCAGAACAGGAAGGTGAAGAACATGAGCGATAAGAATGAGCAGAAACGTATCCATTCCACCGTTAATAAGAATATCCAGATCGAGATAAGTTTCAACTGTGCTCATCTGGC
>JAUZPJ010000330.1 GCA_030706025.1 Bacillota bacterium
GAGATACCTGTTCTTGGTGCTGTTCCGGCACTTACCGCTTGACCAGCTGAGTTATATTCCGTCCATCCACTAGGTCCATTGTCATATTTGATATAATTAGCCAAATTTAATCAACTCCTTTCAATAAGAAAAGAGACTCCATTAAGAAGTCTCTGTGGCGTATTATGGGTCAAATGTCTATTTTATCAAATCTATTAACCAAGCTCTCGATACTGGGTCAATGGCGGCATTAGTTAGATTAGCTAGTCTTAACTTGATTGTATCTGTTGATGAAACATAAGCTACCCATACTAAGCCAGATTCGATTGCTCCATTAGGAGTTGCCATAACCCTATCATACAGCGAAGCACCTTGTACGGTTACAGACAACTCAGCTGTACTAAAGGCAAAAATAGAAGGAAAATCTAAGGCTAATGACGCTTGATTTTTAAAAATCGGCTGTATGATTGAATTGTAATATATTTTGCTGTAATCAAAGTTTAAAGCTGTGTTTTTTGATAAAATCGTATCATTTTGAGTATTTACGCGAATTAAATAAGTTGATTCTGTAATAGCAGTGGACAAGATAAAGTTATTCTTTTCAATTACCAACCCTGTCGGACTTCCGCCAATCCACAAAAATGGTAGGGTATAAATTTGGCCTGAGGTTGCGGCTGATTCGTCAAATTTATTATTCCTAATGGAGCAATTAGTCCCTGTTGAACTACTACCTCCGGCATGGTATGGAGCATTAGGCGCAGTTTCTCCGCTAGGCATAATCATCGCAATAGCACAAGATTCAAATAGATTATCTGATACCTCTATATTTACACCATCGGTAATTGTAAAAACCCCCACCAAAGATGGGGTGAGTGTATTGCTAATAATAGGAGATTGCCCTGAATAACTACTGCGACATTTTGAGTAGTATCTATTTAGACTACTTGCTGTTACAAAGTCATATTTCTGGTGAATATAATTTAAACCTACCGAGACAAATTTGTTATTACATATTTTCCCACCATTAGTTCTCAACATTATGCCATTTGTGCAGTTTTCAAATTTACAATTTGTTATATTGATATTTTTAAACATATTTGGATAAGTTAATAAATTTCCAGAACTATCAAAAGAGATAGCATGTAAATTCTCATTATGAAAAAGGCATCCGTCAATGGTAACGTCTTCGATATTGGTCGCAGGATCGGAATACCCATGAATACCACCGAAAGTAGTATTCGTCATAGGGTTAGAGTTAAAGTGTCCCTCAAAGAATTCGCAATTTAAGATTTTTATATTCTTCGTGGTTCCTTCTATTTGGATATGTTTATTTGCCACGTCACCAAACACACAATGAAAGAACATAATATTATTTGAATCAATAATCACAATCTGGTTATCGTAGTTATTCCATCTAGTTAAGTCTTGGAGTTTAAATGTTAAACCAAAAAATGATATGTTGCTACAACTATTGATTTCAAAGCCGTTACCGTTTCCTACTCCACCGCCATAAGCAGAAAATACGGCATCTGGATTAGCAAGAAAAGTTAAATTTTTACGATTAGTTAAAGTAATATTTCCTATATCGTTACCTATAAAATAAATCCCTTTTGGTATAACAATAATGCACCCGTCAGGAATGGCATTTATAAAATTTTGAAATAAAGTAGTCTCATCCGTTATTCCATCACCTTTTAGCCCAACCATTGGAGCAGGAGGGTTCTTTAATGACACAATTTCCGCCAAATGCGCATTAAATGCACTACTCAATCCAGGTTCAGCCTGGGTCATTGTTACTCCATTCCATGTACCCTTAAAATCACCTGTTGCTGATAATTTGCGATTATTTGTAATATCATTTTTTGTCGTGAAATTATCATCGACATACTTTTTGGTCGATGCTTGCATATCCGTTGTCGGAGTTGGGACAATGGGTGAAGATGAGAATGTTTTCACTCCTGCTATTGTTTGATCACTTGTTTTCTTTACTGCGAATCCATCTACTTCATTTTCAGTGTAATACCTTCCATCATGATCATTTGTAGTAGGTAATTTGTGGTTAGCAAGGGCTTGATCATTTGCTGTATCTAAACTATCAATATATTCTTTCAGGGATTCCAGTAACGTCTGCACGTTATCACCGGTTAACCCTGTCACCCCGACAGACTTGAGCCACGTTGCCCCACCTGTGCCATGTAGGATGGTAACTAATGAATCAAAGGATGTTTGAACTGTATTCGATTCTGTACTTACGTCTTCATTCGGATTAAAACCAACACTTGCGGCTGCTGTTTCTGAGTTTAGTTTGTTTATTAAATCATTAAGCGCTGTTCTAACCTCTTCTGGTGGCGCATCTAACTTCTCCCATACTTCGTCTGGATCAAGAGGGTAAGAGTTTAAATCGTAAGGTTTACCGGCGAATTTCCACGATATGGGGTTCATTTCTGGAAAAGGCATCATATCACCTCGTTTATTTAACTATTTTTCGTAGCGAAAATGTAACACTGCATGCAAGTAACGTCATTCCACGATTGTACATATTGTTTCGGATTTTAAATTGCAGATATTCCCCTTTATACCCAATCTTTTCGCTTTGAGTTGTTGGATAATCTCGGTTATAGACTCCTGCATTAAAAAACTGAGCATTGAAGTATCGAGCATCAAATATGCCAGCCTCTTGTCTTAGTGGTATGTCTTCTACCCCTAAGTCTGAAATTAAACTTAGGATATGCTCTGTTCCATATGACACCCTAAATGTCGTTGAAATCCTTTCGAATTTCTTGATATAGTTCCTACCACCAAGGAACATTAAAGGAGTAGTCCACCATGCGTCGATCGCTTCACCGTCATCATCCCACGGGGTGTTATCTCCTTCCGGTCTTTGCTTATATAGTAGTCCAGCGGTTGAATCGGTAAGGTATAGATCACCTTCTTTTAAATGAAAGCTCCCTACCTTACTATAAATTCCTGTGTACGGATACCAACAATATAGGTTATTTGCCAGGTCGGAATAATCGAGGTCGAGTACCCAAGTTTTATCCTTGATGAATAAGAGATATTTATTAAGGTGCATTTCAGCATGAGCGTTTTTTAAATCAGAGAGAGGATTATCTAGAATACCTTTTGCTCTGCCGTTTTTCCCATTGATATTATGACTTATTATTTTGCAGTTTGCTTGACCCTTTACAAGAGAAGGCCATGTCCACACCACGCCTTTGTCAGAGAGCGCTAAAAGGCCATTCTGAGCAGGGTGAACAGTTCTTGGCGCTACACATCCAAACTCATCATTTAAAGCGTATGTGGGGAAACTGACATATCCATCGGTTATATCTATCTCTGAATACCATTGTGAAGTCTCATCCCCTGGTTCCTTATAGGTGATTAAGTATTCATTCATCCTACCCCATCCAGATACGGAACGGGCATCACTACCCACAGAGAAATCTGAATCCTC
>JAUZPJ010000331.1 GCA_030706025.1 Bacillota bacterium
ACCGAATCAGGTACCGTCATTAGAGATCAGTAAAATTTAGCTGCATCATAAACATGATCTTATTCATAGGGACGTCGGCTGAAGGCTAAGGGAAATCGGAAACAGGACTTTCGACGTGGAATTCAATTTTCTTAAGGATCATTACAAAGAAATGCCTCGTACGATGTTACGATATGCCATAGAAAAGTTTGAACCTGATTTAAGACAACGATTTTTAAAAGGTATGCTATAACGATTCGCACCAAATTTATGATTTAGTGTGCGAAATCGCTTTTATAAGAGTGCATGGGAGTTATAGGGCTGATAGCATTGGATAAACTAAATACGCTATATACTTTTTGTTGTTTTGAATATAATATAAATATTTCTTAAGGGAGGTAATTGGTTATAACTGTTAATAAATTATTGAACTAGACAGTAAGTAACCAAAAGAATTATGACCAAAATAATGAGAATTGGAAAAAGAGACTTTGAGATCGGTAAAAGAACTTACATCATGGGAATACTTAATGTTACACCTGATTCCTTTTCTGATGGAGGAAAGTTCAATAGTGTAGAAAGAGCAGTTCTTCATACAAGGGAAATGATAGAACAGGGTGCAGATATCATCGATATTGGAGGAGAATCTACAAGACCAGGTTATACGCGTATCAGTGATGAAGAAGAACTTAGTAGAATCGTACCAGTTATTGAGGCAATAAGAAAAGAAACAGATGTTCCCATATCCGTTGACACATATAAGAGCAAAGTTATAGAGGAAGCATTAAAGGCTGGTGCAGATATAGTTAATGATATCTGGGGCTTTAAAAAAGATGAGAATATGGCTAAAGTAGCGGCAAAATATAAGGCTACTTGTTTGCTTATGCACAATAGGGATAACACTAACTATAATAATCTAATGGAAGACGTCTTAAATGATTTAAAAGACAGTATTAATATTGCATTAAAAGCTGGGGTTATGCCCGAAAATATTATTACAGACCCTGGAATAGGCTTTGCTAAAACATATCAGCAGGAATTAGAAGTTATGAATCATTTAGAAGACCTAACTACTCTAGGATATCCTGTATTATTGGCTACATCTAAAAAACGAATGATAGGAACTGCAACAGATCTTCCAGCAGATGAAAGAGTTGAAGGTACTGTTGCTACGACTGTTATAGGGATCATGAAAAATTGCGCTTTTGTAAGGGTTCATAATGTTAAAGAAAATAAAAGAGCTGCACTTATGACGGATGCTATTGTTAGAAGAAACAAATGATATGTTTGTTCGTCATAATATCCTACTTCATAATAATTCGTAAGCGTAGGATAGCCTGAAGGACATGGTAATATTGAAAGTCTTGAGTACATAAATTTATATACTCAAGACTTTTTGTATTTGAAGCTGCAACTTTAGATTTTACGTAAGTACTGTCGGATTACTTTCACTTTCATACTCCCTCATTTCTAATAAGTTAAAGTCCTTCTCCTTTTGCTAGCTTCATTTAGGAAATGAGAGGGAGGGCATCGTGCCTGTAAATAGAGTACATCCTCGTCCTTAATTATAGTGATTTAGCATAGAAAAATCGCCAAAACCATTGGTTATAGGCGACTTTTTGGCTGAATTGTTAAACTCTTTACTCTCAGAAATCTTGGAAGACCTCCTTGAATTCCTCGGACGAGAAACGCATTAGAATTCGTTCTCCCACAACAGTTACGGGTCCTCCAAGGGCATTAGTTACTTTTAACCTTTCTTTGAAGTTCTTGGGAATAAGAACATTTTTCTCAGTAAATAAAATTCCTTTACCCGAAAGGAATTGCTTGGCGCGAAAACAGTTTGGTCAAAGTGGTACAGTATACATAATGACTTCAGGCTTCATTGGTGTCACTCCCTAATCATCCTTTTTGTCTTCAATGTACCACATCTTACGTTTCCTGTCATGTAGCCCCCATTTGGCCGACCTGAGTAGGTGAAATGGTTTACTCACTTCGAATTTTATTCTTTATTTATATAGTGTTTGGGAATTTAATGCATTGAATTTATTGACAAACTGTATATAATTTTTATATAAATAGGTTGCGCAAAATAATTCGGTACAACATAAGTGAAGGAGGATATAATGTGGCAATTATGCTTGACAATATTGATAAAGCAATTTTGCGAGAATTACAGGGAGATGCTTCAATCACAAATATAGACTTATCAAAGAAAATCGGGCTTTCACCATCGGCTTGCCTTGCAAGAACAAAGAACTTAGTTGAAACTGGTGTTATCAAAAAGTTTGCGACGATTGTTGACGAGAAGAAATTAGGAATGGAAGTCCTTGCATTTGCTCTTGTCAACTTATCACCTCTTAATAGAGAAACAATCCATTCATTTTTAGAGGATGTAAATAGATTCCCACAGGTTCAAGAGTGTTACTCACTTACAGGAAGCCATGATTATCTGCTTAAGATTGTAGCAAAGGATATGGATCGTTATAGGGACTTTATCATTGATTCATTAATGCAGAATACTACAATCAGCAGCGTGGAAACAAGCATGGTTATGGGGATAGAAAAAAGAACTATTTATGTGCCCATTGACGAAGTTTAGGAGTGGAGTAATTTGAAAGAAAACAACGAAGCATTAAATTTGAAGGCTCGCACATTTCTAGAATCAACGGGAATTTTGAATTTGAAAGTTCAAAAAGAGGCATTAAAGGCGGCCTTTCCCCATACTATCCCTGTATTTACCGGATTTACTTTCTTAGGTATTGCCTATGGCATTTTAATGAACAGTAAGGGGTATGGCGTGGGTTGGACAGCACTGACGAGTTTCATGGCATTTGCAGGTTCTGCACAATATGTAGCTATTACTTTTCTCACATCGGTTTTTAATCCTATTTACGCTTTGTTAATGACCTTAATGATAAATGCTCGCCATTTATTTTATGGCATTTCAATGCTGGACAAGTATAAAAGTACCGGGAAACTAAAACCATATCTAATCTTTGGCTTATGTGATGAAACATTTTCCATTATTTGCTCAACAGAACCACCTGAGGGTGTAAATCGAAACTGGTTTATGTTTTTCATTACCATGCTTAACCATAGTTATTGGGTGTTCGGGTCAACTATTGGAGGGTTACTGGGCTCTATAATTTCATTTAATACAAGAGGTCTTGATTTTGTATTAACTGCACTTTTTGTCGTAATCTTCTTAGGACAATGGAGAACTCAGAAGAACCATAAACCTGCTGTAATCGGTGTTTTATGTTCTATTATCTGCTTGGTTGTTTTCGGGCAAAGTAATTTTATTATTCCTTCCATGATTGCTATATTAGCGATATTGACAGTATTTCGAAAGGAATTGGAAAAGGAGGGAGTACGATGACTTTAACATCTGTTCAGACGTTCATTATTATTTGCATGGTAACGTTTGGTACGGTAATAACAAGGTTTTTGCC
>JAUZPJ010000332.1 GCA_030706025.1 Bacillota bacterium
ATCGAGGAGTTAAAAACGTTGGCTGAAAAGATTACGGGAATCCCGAAGCCGATCGAAACTTCGGAAGAAATTGTGGCCGTTGTGGAATATCGGGATGGAAGTGTCATTGATGTCGTGAGGAAAGTTTATTAGGGAGGAAGTTTTTTTGCCCGTTCACACACGTTCCATTGCTATTCGCTTGTCGCTAAGGCTAAAACGCGGAACCTCAGGGTATTTCTGCAAGTGAACCTTCGCGTTTCTTCACGCCTTATCGTCTGCGCTCCTTGACGCAAATTCCGCTAAAGGGACTCACTAAGCTAAGAAACGTCCTCTGGCTTTGGGGTCGACGAGGGAAGGGGACGGGCGGGTGGCGTTGTTTGCATCTTCGATGCAAAGGCACTTGCTGTTGGGTTTAAAGAAGCTTCTTCGTGTTTTTTGGTCGATTAGGATTCTATTAGGATTGTGGAACTTTAATGAAAGTGTTAATTGATTTTCACGCTAAGGAGAACACGAAATTGAATGAATATAACCCTGAATGGGTGAACCTAAACGATCGGTCGGAGAGAGAAGAAGTTGAAACTTTTCTTGAGGGTTTTGGATTGATCTTAGATCATGATGTTGATTATACGGTTGTTATAAGGGATGGATTGCGGAATGAAACGTTAGCCTCTTCTTCAATTATTGCCACTTGCTCTAAAGCTAAAAATGTCTTAAAATGCTTTGCTGTCACTGAGGGGCACAGGGGAGAGGGGATAACCTCTGTTTTAATTTCTACTCTGATCGATAAACTTTTTAGTCAGGGTTTGTATCATAGCTTTATCTTTACAAAGCCTGCTAATGCTCATGTTTTTGAGGCCCTGAATTTTAAACTGATTCATAGTAATGATGATGTCTCCCTTTTGGAAAATGGCCTTTATGATATAAATAAGGCGTTGGAGAACATGAAAAGAAACGACAACCTGGGTGACGCCGAAAAGGCTGCCTTGGTTATGAATTGTAATCCGTTCACCTTAGGACACCAATACTTAATTGAAGAAGCTGCCAAGAATAATCAAGAGGTGGTCGTATTTATTGTTGAAGAGGATCAATCTCTGTTCCCCTTTAAGGTAAGATCTGAGCTGGTTCGCAAGGGAATAGCACATTTAAAAAATGTTAAAGTCTTACCAAGTGGAGAGTACATAATATCTTCTGCTACGTTTCCTTCCTATTTTTTAAGAGAAGAGGGGGAAAGGCTTAGGGCTTATGCAGACTTAGATGCTTCGATTTTTGGCAAATATTTTTGCAAGCATTTGAATATAACCAGGCGGTATGTTGGGGAGGAACCTTTTTGTAAGGTTACGAAGGCTTATAATGAGGCTCTTAAGAATGTGCTCCCTGGCTATGGGGTTGAGGTACACGAAGTCCCACGGAAGGTCTTTGAGAATATTGCGATAAGTGCCTCGAGGGTCCGTGTGCTTTTGAAAGAAGGGGATGCTCAATCTCAGCTCCATCAGTTGGACGGCCTTCTGCCCCAGGTTACGTTGGAGTTTCTCGCTACAAATTATGGAAAGGAGATCGTGGAGAGGATTAAAGGGAGTCACTCTCCGCACTGAAAAACGGTGAGGGAATACACGGCTGATCAACTACTTGAGGCAAGGGAAGAACGAGTGGGCGTCATTGACCAACTCCTAAAATGCTATAACCTTCCGCTGCTAGTCATGAGAGTAAACTATCCGGGGCTTAAGAAAACAAATGAGGTGACCTTGAGTATTATCCGTGATATGAGTGCTTTGATATGCACGATATTTGGGGATAAGATATGGTTTAAGTCGCTCCGACAAGGTGCAGAGGGCCCGATTTTCTTGGCCGCGGTAGGGGAAGACGGGCTAGCTTTAAAGAAGGCGGTTATTGACCTAGAGGAAAAGCATATTCTCGGACGTTGTTTAGATTTAGATGTGTATGACAGCTCGGGTAGAAGCATAAGCAGGCAGGAATTTGGGTATCCCAGAAGAAAATGTTATCTATGTGAGGACGATGCCCAGCATTGTGTAAGAGCTAGACGACATAGTGAGCGTGAGGTTATTGACTATATTGAAGACAGGTTTCGAAAATATAGGGAAATTCGATGTCAATAGTAGGAGGGAACAGCAGCATATACGATCGAGCAATCAACATAGCAAGTCTTGCGGTGCAGGCAATCCTCTATGAGGCCTCCTGTAACCCATCGCCAGGGTTGGTTTCGAGAGTATCAAGTGGAGCACATAGTGATATGGATTACTTTACCTTTCTAGATAGTACCACCGCTCTCATCAACCCGCTGATTCATTGTGCCCAAGCAGGGCTTTCCTCCAATAGCCCCCAAGAGATCTTTAGGCAAATTAGGCAAATTGGACAAATGGGTGAACGGCAAATGTTTCACAAAACGGCGGGCGTCAATACCCATAAGGGAGCGCTTTTTTTACTGGGAATCTGCTGTGCAGCCGGAGGGAAAATCATTCACTCGGGTGCTCGCTTCTCGTCATTGCAGTGTATTATAAAAGCTATGGCCGAAGGTTTAGTAGAAAGGGAGTTGTACTCAAGACTTAGCGAGTTTCAAAATACCCCCTCGTCAGGGTTAACGCACGGTGAAAGACTCTTTTTAACCCACAGAGTTGAGGGCATCCGGGGAGAGGTTCAAAAAGGGCTGCCTGCGGTTTTCAATCGTTCCCTGGCGGTCTATAAGGAGAATCGTGGGT
Source organism: Bacillota bacterium (assembly GCA_030706025.1). Classification (GTDB taxonomy): domain Bacteria; phylum Bacillota; class Desulfitobacteriia; order Desulfitobacteriales; family Desulfitobacteriaceae; genus Desulfosporosinus. The sequence continues at coordinate 2,694 of JAUZPJ010000332.1, forward strand.
TAGGCCAAAACTTAAGGTTAGTTCAAACGCTAATAGCAATTATGCAGTTTTGTGAGGATACTAATATTTTGCATAGGCACTCCTTGGAGACCTTAAAAGAAGTTCAGGAAAGGGCTAAGCAGATTTATTCGATGGGGGGCGTGAGAACCCCTGCGGGAATCAAGGCGATCGAAGAAATGGATGAAGATTTTTGCAGACGCAAAATTAGTCCGGGTGGGAGTGCGGACTTATTAGGAGTTACCGTTTTTCTACATCTGTTCGAGGGTTATCTGGATCACATTGGAACTACTTAATTCCACAAGTTTTAGAAAGAAGAAAGGAAGCACAGAGATGAAGGAATTACACGTTGATGACATCATTTCGGCAGTTGAAAAGCTTTGCATCGAATCAAATTATGACCTCGGTTCCGATATCATGGCGGGTTTTCAGAAGGCCTTAAAGGATGAGCGCTCTCCCTTAGGACAAGAGGTGCTCGAACGTCTGATCGAAAATGCTGATATTGCCCACAGTGAAAGGGTGCCCATGTGTCAGGATACCGGGATGGCAATACTTTTTGTGGAAATAGGGCAGGATTTGCACATTGTTGGAGGAGGCCTCGCAGAGGCCATTAATGAAGGGGTGCGTCGTGGGTATGAGAAAGGATATTTGCGCAAATCCGTCGTTAAAGATCCGTTTGAGCGAGTGAATACTGGCGACAATACACCGGCAGTGATTCATTATGATATTGTTCCCG
>JAUZPJ010000333.1 GCA_030706025.1 Bacillota bacterium
AAATTATAAGCATGTATTTCTCCTAGGATTTAGCGTTGGTGCCACCGCAGCATGGATCTGCAGTGAAAAAGAACCTCTTGCAGATGGAGTAATTTGTTACTATGGCTCTAGAATAAGGGATTTTCAAAACACAACACCTAAATGTCCGATATTATTAATTTTTGCGAAAGAGGAGAAGTCTTTTGATGTTTTGGAGTTGTCGTGTGCACTTAAACAAAAGCAGTTTGTCGACGCACATGTGTTGAATGGAAAACACGGCTTTAGTGATCCTTTTTCGAAATGCTTTAACCAGCAATCCCAACAAATAGCTCAAAACTTAGTCGATTCATTTCTCTTGAATTTAAAATGCTAGTGATTATACACGCAATCTAGTTTTTGCGCGGCACGAATATAACGTTCAACCTTTTGGACTTTTTCTACTCGAATTTCTTTAATTCGCTGATACACTTCGTGTAAGAATTTATGAATATCTACTGTAAAAGTGGACTCACATGCGGTAATTGTTCTGTGGTTACTACTAACAGCATAGTTATTGAAGAAACCGAGCTTGCAAAAGATGATTAACCACGATAAAATCATTAACCTGTCAGGAATTTATGTCACGTACACCTTAAGTTTTACGTTAGCCTTTGTTAGGCTTCGGGTTGCCCCAACCTTCATGGGTGCAGGCTTCCCGTGTGCCCAAAGTTTTAAAATAATGACGAACAAAATTCTACGGGAGGGACCGGTATGCCGCTAGTAACTTCAACCGAAATGTTTAAAAAAGTCTATGGGAAATGTGCCGTGGGAGCTTTTAATGTCAACAACATGGAAATTATTCAGGGGATTGTCGATGCAGCAAAGGAAGAGCATGCTCCTTTGATTCTGCAGGTTTCTGCTGGAGCTCGGAAATATGCCAAGCACATTTACTTGATTAAACTGGTAGAGGCCGCCGTAGAGGACACTGGGCTGCCAATCTGCTTGCATCTGGACCACGGGGAGGATTTTGAGATTTGTAAGGCTTGTGTTGATGGTGGGTTTACTTCGGTGATGATCGATGGCTCAAAGTTGCCTTTTGCCGAAAATATTGCCTTGACTAAAAGGGTCGTAGAGTATGCCCACGCGAAGGGTGTTGTGGTGGAAGCCGAATTAGGAAGGCTAGCTGGCGTCGAAGACGCAGTAAACGTCAGTGAAGAGGATAGCAGCTATACTGATCCTGAGCAGGCTGCCGAATTTGTCCATCAAACAGGCTGTGATTCTCTGGCTATTGCGATTGGCACAAGTCATGGAGCCTATAAGTTCAAGGGAGAAGCCAAGCTTGATTTCGCTCGCCTTGAAAAAATCGCCGCTCTGCTTCCCAGCTTTCCATTGGTTTTGCATGGGGCTTCCACGGTGCTTCCGGAATTTGTAGCCAAATGCAACCAGTACGGAGGAGAAATTAAGGGAGCCCAGGGTGTTCCCGAAGATATGCTTCACAAGGCTGGAACCATGGGGGTATGCAAAATAAACATTGACACTGATCTCCGCCTTGCTATGACGGCTTCCATCCGGGAGTATCTGGCAGTTAACCCTGCTGACTTTGATCCCCGCCAGTATCTCAAACCAGCCAGGGAAGCCATTAAAAACATGGTTAAACATAAGATCAGTGATGTCTTAAACTGCAGCAACCGACTCTAAGGAAACTATGAGAAGAATCTAAACCACCTATAGGAACAATCATACAAACAAACTTAAGAAGAGAAATAAAGGCGAGATGGATAGCTTCTACATTGAAGATAACCACCTCGCCTATTGTGTCTTCTAATTCAAAGGGCTAAACATTTTAACGATCTTATTCAGTACAGGGGTTCGTTAAAACTCCTTTTCGTCGTTTAATGTCGTTTGAGCTTTAAATACCTCCATTCGATGATGTAAATCATTTAAACATGCTGAACCAAAGCCTCTAAGATTTAATAAAAAGCTGTCTGTTACGTTATAAACATCATTAATGGTATCTATTCCGGCAATTTTAAGAATGTTATAGGTTCTTGAAGTTAAACCCAAAATTGATATATCAGGAGATAATAATAACTTTGAACAATGGTTTTCACATTTTTCGGCGTCTTCCATAAGACGATAACTCCTTTGACAAAGAGAACAGGCATACGTGGTCGTCTTTATTTCAATAACCATTTTTGCAAACTCTCCTTATTGTCCGGATCAAAAATGCATTAAGCAATGGAATTGGTGATCCGGTGTTTAGTGAACAAAAAAGTTGCTTTTACTTAATAAGAGTAGCATTGGTTGACAATTGTGTCCATACGAAATCAATATGTTAAAAATAAATATTACTTATGAACGCTTTAAGGTGATTTCTACAGATGATTGGATTAAGGGGCTAAATAAATAGCTCAATTGGTAGAGCAGCTGATTTGTAATCAGCAGGTTACAGGTTCGAGTCCTGCCATCGGCTCCAGGGATAATATTTAAAGGCGCTTGTAAGCGCCTTTTTCTGATGCCTTTTTATAGAGACATTCAATCGTTGCACTTAAAAGAACTAGTTTAAGGAAGAGAGAGGTTTTTCTTAATTAATTACCTATATTTGCTTGTATAAGAATACTTAATTATCAATTAAGATTAGACCTATAATTAAAGAATTTGCTATTCTATAAAACTTTAAACTACCTACAAAATTTAAGGGGAAGTGGAATTTTGAAAACCAGAAATAGGGTTAAAAAGTTCAGTTTGGGAAGAACGCATTTAAGATTTACGACCGTCTCGATCGTATTCGTACTTATCCTTTCCGTTTGTATACCCAGTATCATAGTTTTTCCCAAAACTGCTTCTGCCACAGGTGCGGGGACGCTTCCTTTCGATGCAAACCAAACTGGAGTTAGTGCAGGGGGGTTGCATAGTTTACGTGCTGACGGCAAGGTCTGGGCTTGGGGTGATAACACCTATGGTCAATTGGGTGATGGTACCACTATCCAGAGGTCAACTCCGGTTGTGGTACAGGGGCTAAAAGCTCAGGCTTCGACAGTTGCCGCAGGGGGGACACATAGTTTGGCGTTATTACAGGACCAAAGTGTTGCGGCTTGGGGAAACAATGATCATGGTCAGCTCGGAGAAGGAACGACCACTAACCATACTACGGCGGTAACTGTAAGCGGACTAGCAGACATCGTGGCCGTGGCCGCCGGCGAGAAGTATAGCTTAGCCCTAAAGAACGATGGCACTGTGTGGGCCTGGGGAGATAACAGTTCGGGACAACTGGGGGACGGTACACAAATTGAGCGAACGACTCCCGTTCAAGTACAAGGTTTAAGTCAGGTAACGAGCATTGCAGCCGGCGCTGAAACAAGTATGGCAATTACTGCCGATGGAAAGGTCTGGGCTTGGGGTAACAATTGCTACAGCCAACTGGGCGATGGTACCACTAATAATCAGGCAAATCCGATTCTTGTGCCT
>JAUZPJ010000334.1 GCA_030706025.1 Bacillota bacterium
AACAAGTAATCAAATTGGTTCCTTAGTCAAGGGAAAACCTGCGGCCCTAGCAGGAATTCAACCTGGAGATAAAATCCTTGCAGTGAACCAGGAACTTACATCGGATTGGAATCGTTTAACCGAGGTTATCCACGCAAAACCCGATCAAGTGTTAAGCATTACGGTAGAACGAGCAAACGGTAAGCAACAGAAGTTGTCTTTAAAAACCGAAAAGGATGTCCAAACTGGTTTTGGGATGATCGGGATAGCGCCGGAAGTGAACTATATGCATGCCTCTATTCTTCAGTCGACACGTTTTGGTTTGGAACGAACATTAGAATTTACTAAATTTATCGTAGTAACACTGACGCAAATGATAACAGGAAAGATCCCAGCCGAAGTGGGTGGGCCCGTGATGATTGCGCAGGTTATTGGGGAAGGTGCTCATCAAGGCCTAGCAAATCTATTGAGTTTAACGGGAGTTTTGAGCATCCAATTGGGACTTATTAACTTATTTCCTATCCCCGCTTTGGATGGTAGTAGGCTTGTGTTTCTCTTGATTGAAGGATTGAGGGGAAAACCGCTTAACCCAGAGAGAGAAAACATGATCCACTTGGTTGGTTTTGCCCTACTGATGGCTTTAATGATTGCTGTTACTTACAAAGATGTCGTCCGTTTGTTTGTCAAAGGCGGATAATGAACGGGGAGGCTTGAGGCGGGTATGATACAAAGAAGGAAGACAAAGCAGGTTCAGGTAGGGGCAGTGACGATTGGTGGCGGATCAGCAGTCGTTGTACAGTCAATGACTAATACGGATACTCGTGACGTGGACAAAACGTTAGATCAGATTAACGCCTTGGCTGTGGCAGGGTGTGAGGTCGTGCGTCTGGCAGTCCTAGATCAAGAGGCTGCTGGAGCATTAAAAGACATAGCCTTGTTGAGTCCGCTGCCTGTCATAGCGGATATACATTTTGATTATCGTTTGGCCCTCTCGGCAATTGAACAGGGAATTCATGGTTTAAGGTTGAACCCCGGGAATATTGGGGCCCGTTGGAAAGTTCAAGAAGTCGTTCATGCTGCAAAAGAACGACAAATACCAATTCGTATCGGCGTTAACGCGGGGTCGTTGGAGAAGGAACTCCTGGAGAAGTATGGAGGCCCTACCTCTCAGGGGATGGTCGATAGTGCCTTAAGTCATATCCGATTATTAGAAGATGAGGGATATGATAAAATAAAAATTTCCCTTAAGGCATCGACTGTACCTTTGATGCTGGAGGCCTATCGCCAGATAGCGAAGATTGTCGATTATCCGTTACATTTGGGAGTAACAGAGGCCGGGACTGTGCGCTCGGGCTTAGTAAAATCAGCGATAGGGATCGGAACATTGCTTGCTGAAGGGATTGGAGATACGATTAGAGTGTCGCTCACTGGAGATCCAGTACGTGAGATTCCGGTAGCTCTGGAAATTTTACGGGTTTTAGGATTGAGACAGCGAAGCGTGGACTTAATTAGTTGTCCTACTTGTGGGCGGACACAGGTTGACTTAGCCGATTTGGCGGAAAAAGTAGATGAGCGGTTATCTCAGCTTCCCCCTCTGGACAAGCCTTTAAAAGTTGCGGTCATGGGTTGCGCGGTCAATGGGCCGGGAGAAGCCCGTGAAGCTGATTTTGGGATTGCAGGCGGAAAAGGAATGGGGCTTTTGTTCCGGAAGGGGGAGATTGTAGCTCGCCTTCCGGAGGAAGAATTGTTGCCGGCTCTGCTCCACGAAATTGAGGAGTACGTTCGGGATCATTGCAGAGGCGATTCGTGAATTGCTCTACGGTAAAAAGATATTTATAAACTCTTTTTGAAAAAAGAAAGGAATGGACATTATGCGTGTTAGTCGACTTTTAAATCCTACACTTCGAGAAGTTCCAGCGGAAGCTGAGATCATTAGTCATCAACTCATGGTGCGGGCAGGATTAATTCGTAAATCTGCTGCGGGAGTATATACCTATTTGCCTTTGGGGTTAAGAGTCTTAAAGAAAATTGAAAACATTGTACGAGAGGAAATGGATGCCAAAGGCGGACAAGAAATCCTTATGCCGATCATGCAGCCGGCTGAGTTATGGAAAGAGAGCGGACGTTGGAATGTCTACGGTGCGGAGCTTTTCCGATTAAAGGATCGACATAACCGAGAGTTTTGTCTTGGCCCTACGCATGAAGAAATTATTACAGACTTGATTCGGGGTGAAGTGCGTTCGTACAAACAGCTTCCACTTCTTCTTTATCAGATTCAGAATAAGTATCGCGATGAGCGGCGTCCTCGCTTCGGCCTAATGCGTGGACGGGAATTTATCATGAAAGACCTCTATTCGTTTGACCAAGATGAAGCAGGTCTCAATGAAAGTTATCAAAAAATGTATGATGCTTATTGTAGAATCTTTTCCCGTTGTGGGTTGACCTTTCGCCCTGTTGAAGCAGATGCGGGGGCTATTGGAGGAACGGGTGGGACCCATGAATTTATGGTTTTGGCGGATTCAGGTGAAAATGGGGTTGTTTACTGCCCAGAGTGCAATTATGCCGCAAATGTTGAAAAAGCAGAGTGTCGCCCCCAAGTATTCGAGGATGTTGAAGCTGATGGTCAGCGGAAGTTGGAGCATACACCTGGAGTGGGAACGATTGAAGGTCTTTGTAATTTCTTGAACGTGCCTAAGACCCGTCTCCTAAAATCCTTACTTTATCAAGGGGATGACAGAGTATTTCTTGTGCTGGTTCGCGGTGATCGTGAACTTAATGAAATTAAATTAAATAATGCTCTAGGTGGTTTTGTCTCTTTACAACTGGCTTCCCCTGAAGTAGTTGAGAAAACTTTAGGGTGTAAGCCGGGCTTCGTGGGTCCTATTGATGTTCCAACTGGGCTTTTGGTGGTTGCGGATGAAGAGGTATCTCTCATGAAACGGGCTATATGTGGAGCGAACAAAGCAGATTATCATTTTGTGGACGCAGTTCCAAGTCAAGATTTTCGTATTGACAAGGTCCATGATTTGAGAACAGTAGAACCAGGTGAAGCTTGCCTGAAATGTGGTGCACCACTTAAAGAAGCGAGAGGAATAGAAGTGGGTCAGGTATTTAAACTTGGCACAAAATATAGTAAAGCGCTAGGGGCAATCTATTTAGACGAAAACGGTGAAGAAAAGCCTTGCGTGATGGGTTGTTACGGTGTAGGGGTAAGCCGTTCAATGGCGTCCTCAATTGAGCAAAACCATGATGATGCTGGGATTATTTGGCCGATACCCATAGCCCCTTATCATTGTATAATTGTACCCGTGAGTACGAAAGATTCTCAAGTGGTCGAGGCAGCAGAAAAACTGTATCAAGAACTTCAGCGTCTTGGCGTTGAAGTGGTCCTCGATGATCGTGATGAACGTGCTGGAGTGAAATTTAAGGATGCGGATCTA
>JAUZPJ010000335.1 GCA_030706025.1 Bacillota bacterium
GGCATTCGGACATCAGGCCAGCCTGTTAATGACGGCTGGACGCTCCTTGGGTGCCCAAGCGGGTCCCTACGGTGATGCGTCTGTAGTTTTTAGGGCATTTCCTGAAATTCCCTTGTGCGTTATAGTTTGGGAAGGGGATGAAGAGGTCCGAGCCAATGCCACCATACTCTACGATCCTTCCATAGAACTCATGCTTGATAGCGCGATCACCATTGATCTTGGCATATACCTTGCAGGTCAGCTGAAGAGGCTGGCCGCTACGCATTAGTATGAATTCAAGTGAACTTGCTCTTCATGGGCCGAACAAAGATACCCTATGGAGTAGACTTTTTCAACTGTCTACCCCATAGGGTTCTTTTACGATAATAATCTTTCGGATTTGCTTTAATTAAGTTATTCAAACCGTAGTGCGTCAATTGGATTTAGCTTAGCTGCCTTCTGGGCTGGAAATACTCCGAAAATTATCCCGATAGCAACGGAAAAAGCAAACGCCATGATTACAGGAGACGTTGTAATTTGGGCAGTCATGCCGGCAAATTTATCGAGTAATGCCGAACCCCCTGCTCCGAACAGTATACCCATGATGCCTCCAAGCATACTTAAGATGACTGCTTCGATTAAAAACTGAAGCATAATGGCTTTTCGCTTTGCCCCAATCGCTTTACGGATTCCTATTTCCCTGGTACGTTCCGTTACAGAAACCAACATAATGTTCATAATCCCGATTCCCCCTACCAAAAGGGAGATCGCCGCCACTCCACCGAGTAAGAGGGTTAACGACTGGGATACTCCTTCGGCTGTAGAGAGAATGTCTGATTGACTAGTGACAGTAAAGTCGTTAGCGGCACTAAAACTTAGGCCGTGTTGCTGCCTTAAGATTTGGGTTATCTCGGCGCTAGCCGTCCCCATTAAATCAGAGCTTTTAGCTTCAACATAAATTGTTCGGACACTTTTAGACCCAATGAGTCGGGTCTGCGCGGACGAGATTGGCACTAAGATTTGATCATCGTTATTGCTTGCTCCATTTGAACCCTTACTTTCTAAGACCCCTATGACTTGGAAAGGAACCTGATTAATATTGATCGTCTGCCCTATAATGTTGGCGTTTGCATTTCCAATTAAGTTTTGCACGACGGAAGTACCTACCACAGCAACCTGAGCATTATTTTGAACCTCTTGATCTGTAAAAAATCGGCCTATAGCTGCCTGCTGATTACGTGCATCAACGTAAGAAGGAGTTGTTCCGATGATTTGGGTACTGGTATTTTGCCCTCCGAAAACAACCTGAACTTGTTTGCTTGTGGATGGTGCCACATTTGCTACCGCATCCGCCCCACTTTTAATGGCATCAACATCATCTAAGGTCATATTGGTAAGGCTCCCCATTCCGCCCTTTACTCCCCCTGTATTAGACTGACCAGGGGTTACAATGAGCAAGTTGGAACCTAACCCTTGAATCTGTCCGGCAACTGAAGCCTTGGCTCCTTGACCGATGGCTACCATGATAATGACAGCTCCCACCCCGATAATGATTCCAAGCATCGTGAGAATTGAGCGGAGTTTATTCGATTTCAGGCCTCGCATAGCAATCCTAATATTCTCCAGAAAATTCATCAACTAGCCACCTCTGTTCTCCTGTTAAAGTCTAATATAAGATGTTCACCTTCGGCCATGCTTCTATGGATAACCATCTCATCGCAATCAATAAGTCCATCTTTAAAATGGATAATGCGTTTGCTGTATTGGGCAATATCTGGCTCGTGTGTAACCAAAATAATAGTGATTCCCATAGCATTGAGCTGTTGGAAGATATTCATAATTTCGACACTAGACTTACTGTCTAGATTACCCGTTGGCTCATCGGCCATAATAATCAAGGGGTTGTTAACCAGGGAACGGGCAATAGCAACCCTCTGCTGTTGCCCCCCTGATAGTTCATTGGGTTTATGATGGATACGTTTAGATAGCCCTACGACAGCCAAAGCATTTAACGCTTTCGCCCGCCTTTCCCGAGCATTGACACCATTATAAAGCATGGGTAATTCAACATTTTCTAAAGCCGTAGTTCGGGGCAAAAGATTAAAACTCTGGAAGACGAAACCAATTTTGCGGTTTCGTAGTTCCGCCAGTTCGTCCTCACTGGCATGGTTAATCGCTAGGCCATCCAATATGAAGTCACCGGAAGAAGCTGTATCTAAACAGCCAAGAATATTCATCATTGTCGACTTACCCGAGCCGGAAGGACCCATAATAGCGACGAATTCTCCTTTTTCCACGGTTAGATTCACTCCGTCAAGGGCTTTTAACTCGAGGTCACCTGTTTTATAGACTTTGACAATATTTTTGAGAGTAATCATATAATCACCCACTTCTTAATTTTGCGTTCGGCCCCCCGAATCGCCATTTCCTCCGGAATAGTTCCCTCGCATACCTCCGTTACCACCGTAACCGCCGCCAAAGCCACCGTTACCTCCTCCCAAACCCATGTTTCCGCCATTTAATGTCTTATTTAAGGTGTTGCTGGATGTTGTGCCTTTAGCTTGAGAGGATCTTATTCCTGTAACGACCTTGTCACCCTCTTTGAGTCCTTGGATAACTTCAGCATTTTTGCCATCATCAAGACCAATTTGAATCGTTTGAACAACTGGGGCCGCCGAACCAACAGGTGCTAATGAAACTGTTTGGGTAGAACCTTTGGTATGCACAGCTGCACTTGGAACGACTAAGACGTCTTTCTTTTGAGCGATAATAATCGTTACATTCGCACTCATCCCTGTTTTCATCATGTTGCCTTTATTCGTCACATTAATCGTAACGTTAAACGTTGTTACGCCGCTCTGAGAGGTGCCGATCGGACTAACTTGAGTAACCGTTCCGGAAAAATTCTCACCCGGGAAAGCATCAAGGGTAATATTTGAGGACTGTCCTACACTGACTTTTCCAATATCAACTTGGTTGACTGGAACGACGACCTGCATTGTGTCAGAGGCACCAATCATTGTGATTAAGGCGTTATTCCCTTGGCTTCCTTGGGCGCTTGTGGAGGTTTGTCCACTTGAAGAAGTTGAGTTAACCTGACCATTGATCGCTGTAATAATTCCAGCAGCCGGCGCTTTAATGGTTGTATCCTCAAGAGCGTTCTCTGCAGTATTGACCGCTATTTGCGCCGCAGAAAGCTGAAGTTGAGCAGCTTCTAAATTAGTGCTGTTGGACCCGGCTTGATCAACTTTTGCTTGGGCTTGGATAAGATTTGCCTGCGCTTGGTCAAGCTGTCCTTGAGCTTGACTCGGGTCGAGCTTAGCCAATTGTTGACCAGCCTTCACTGTATCACCGACTTTAACATCGATCTCAGTAACTTTCCCACCACTGCTTGAAGACAAGTTGTATTGGTTAATGGGTTGAA
>JAUZPJ010000336.1 GCA_030706025.1 Bacillota bacterium
TGCAATGTTTAGACTAAAAACGGGGGATCGTGTACTCGTTGATGGTGGGAGGGGTTTTGTATCTATCTTGGGTAAAAGCTCTACCAGAGCATCAGACAGGTTTGATGCTCATGAATAAAACCAGGTATCAAGAGATTGAAAAATTTAGAATGAAGATATTATGATACAAAACATTCTTTTTTTGCCTTATGGGATAGACCAATGTACTACTCTTTGTCTAAAAATGCCTTAAAGCTTTTGCCTATATTTATCCAATCTGCTTCAGAATTTAAAGGATTATCTCCTGCGCTATTTAGATACCTGCTAAAGGGATCCAATTTGCTTTGACGGTTAACAAACCTTTCAACGAAAGAGTAGGGATAGACAATTAATTTGTTAGCGTTAATATTTAAACCTTCACAATAAAACTCAGTAGCAACAAATCCTTGTTTGCTTAAAAATTCAACAGTAGCGAAAAAGCTATTATTTTGTACCCCCAAGGACTGGGGATTAGATATTTGGTAGTAACAGTAGTCATCATCAAGCAGTTTAAAATCTTCGGGGTCAAGTTTCTTGAAATTATTAATTCGATCTGCGAGGCTTTGACTATCCACAATTTCCGTTGATGAGTCTACTTCGTCTACGGGATTGTGAACCGAAATGTGGACCATTAGGTTTTTAAATGGAATCGGGAAACCAATGTATATGTCAGTAGCAAGAATCTTCAAGCGTGAGGAAACAGCCGCGAGGGTTATAATATTTGAGTTATTGGTCAATAAGTTGGCATCAAGCAGTTGATCAACTGTGGGCAATTGTCCGACTTTACTGATGCTCTTCAGATCACCTAAAATTTTGAGTATAAAGTAAAAGAGAAAACAAAGAGCTAGCCCTAATCCAAGGAGTAAAACCCCTTTGTCTAAAGGAGAGGGGTTCCAAATCAACATGTTTAGCACGATAGTAGTCCATATTACAATCGAAAAGGTTAATACCATTTGAGAAAAAATTATAATCTTTCTCAAGAAGGTGTTTTTCTCCGTGATTATTTGTTCGTACAAAATGAATTTTCGAAAGACTTCCTGTCCAATCGCACCTTTTTCAAGAAATAGGTTTTTCTTATAGGGCAAGGTAAAAATGCTCCATAGAATTTCCCGGCTTTGTTGAACGTTGTGTTGGCTATTCATTGATATGAAGATCGTGATAAGACCCGCAACAGACAGTATCCCTGAATTAATCGCTAATAGCAAACCGATAGTTTCACCAGACATTTTTAGCCTCCATAATCAAGTTTACGGTTGACATAGTTGCCAATAAAGCCAATCAATACGTCATAGTTTGCACATCACTAGCGGTTCTCATTACTTTAGTTCTTAAGGTTGTTAAGCAATCGAATCAGGCGGATAAATAGGCTAATAATTGTCATAAATAGTAATTGCCATAAACTATTTACGAGGTATACAATATAGAAAGACTTATTAATGTGGAAGGGTGATACCTTTGTCAGGGCAATGTAAGGTGGATCTTTTAGATGAAACCGGGCAACTCATTCGAAAAATCTGGCAGGATTATGAAGAATACCTTATGCCGTACTCGAGGCAGATTTCGCCTCATCAGTTATACTTTCTAAACTATTTGCAGAGAAAAAAGACCGTTACCCCTTCGGAGATTGCCGAACAATTCGGCATTACCCTGGGCGCAGTCACGGGCTTTGTTGATCGTCTCTATAAACTAGGGCTCATAAAAAGAACCCGGAGTGAAGAGGATCGTCGGTTAGTCCTGATTGAACTGACTGCCGAGGGTCAAAAAAGGCTTGAAGAGTTTTATCTCCATCAGAAGGAAGCCCATGCCGAAATTATTAAGCGGATGAGTGAAAGGGAAATTCAAGACCTGAACCAAGCTTTGGGCAAATTTGCTGGGGTTCTCAACGAATTGACCAAGAGGGAGTGATCGATTGAAGTTCCTACAGACTTTAATTAACTTAATTTACGGCTTCAGTGCAGACAAATTCTATAGAAAGTTTGATAAGGATACTAAAAATGCCGAGAAAATAAACAAACAGGTTTTACAAGAAATTCTGCGGCTAAATGCTGCCACTGCCTATGGCCAAATCTACCAATTTTACGGTCTTCGTCCCGAGGATTATAAAAAACAGGTGCCTTTAACTTATTATCAAGATTATGAAGGCTTCATTGATGAAATTGCTGCGGGTAAGGAGAATGTTCTAACCTCAGATCCGATTATATATTTTGGTTTAAGTTCTGGTACTACCGGAAAACAAAAGAGAATACCCGTTACCAGGCGTTCACGAAAAATTGTTACTATGGCCATGATGCTTTTACAGCATGGCCTCTTGCGTCAGACTTTACCCTCTTCCCGCAAAGGGGGTAGAGGTCTGCTGCTGATGAACATGCTTCAGTCAAGTAATAGTCCTGCGGGCATACCTACCGGTGCGGGCACTTCCGGCGGGGTCCAGTCAATGAGGAAGGCTTTACCGTATTTCTGGACCACACCGATGGAGGTTCTTGCTTTACCGGATCAAAAAGAGGCGAATTATCTCCATCTCCTTTTTGCTTTAAAAGACCGTGATTTAGCCTATATTATGGCTCCCTTTGCTTCTGGAGTTATCCAATTACTGGGTGTTCTGGAGGAACGGTATCAAGAGCTTGTGGAGGATATTAAAAAAGGAAGTATTTCATCAAAGCTTAACCTGGCACCCGAAATTCGGGCAGGCCTCGAGGCCCGGGTTGCCCCGGATCCGCAACGCGCCCGAGAACTAGAATGCGCCTATCAAAGGGGGATGGCTCAGATTGTGCCGCGAATCTGGCCAAAGATAAGCCATGTTTCCTGTGTTGCAGGGGGAAGTTTTAGCGTTTATGAACCAAAACTTAAGTTTTATACCGGTCAATTACCTATTTACTCGGCCGTTTACGGGGCAACCGAATCACTCATTGGCTTATCCCCAAGGGTCAACGAACCAACCTATGTGCTAGTCCCCCGCGCAGCTTACTTTGAATTTATTAAAGCGGAGGAGATCGATGCGGTTAAACCTGTCACCTTGAATTTAAACGAGGTTACGGTGGGGGAAACCTATGAAATTGTTATTACAAATTATGCCGGATTTTATCGTTACCGCTTAGGGGATATTGTAAAGGTCGTAGACTTTTATCATGAGTCTCCGGTATTAGAGTTTCTTTATCGTAAAGGTCAGCTGCTCAATATTGCCGGCGAAAAAACATCTGAGGAGGCAGTTCGGCTTGCAATTACCCATACGATGGAGACTCTTAAGCAACGCATCGTGGATTTTTCGGTCACTTTAGACATAAGTTCTGCGGTGGGTAACTATGCTTTTTACCTTGAAATTGAATCCGGCGGTGTTAAGTCAGAAGAACTATCTCAGCTGTGTGATACCCTTGAAA
>JAUZPJ010000337.1 GCA_030706025.1 Bacillota bacterium
TAAGAAATATGTTCGATCCTAGTTTTGTATAGTTTCGGGACGAATCGTTAAAACTGAATATCATCGTGCTTAACTATTCGGCGTGCGGAATTTCACACGGAGATGTGTGATAAGTCACACTAGGCATGAAGTTACAATGATAAACTAATAAACATAAAGAAGGAGGTCATATCAAATGACAGACGTAAAAAAAGAGGCGCCAGAATTAGAATGTGCTCATTGCGGCACAACAAGTGAACTAACCCCTGTATTAACGTATGTTCACCAAGGAGAAGAAAAACATGTATGCACGCATTGCTTGCCAATGCTCATTCATGGTTAGGAGATGAGTCATGCGTTTTACACTAGATATGAAATTGAAGGATATTATGGCTGCGAATCCTAAGACTGCGGAGGCTATGCAGGAATTGGGCTTGCACTGTCTCGGGTGTGCTTTTTCGGTCAATGAAACATTAGCGAATGCGGCTCAAATGCATAATCTTGATCCAAACGTATTGCTAGAAAAAGTTAATTCGGTGGAACAAGGGGAACTTTCTCCTGAAGCAGCTGCCAAGGCTCAACCAGCAGGATCAATTTTGCAAATGGACAAAAAAACTTATTCGATTGCTCCCCATATACCGGCAGGTGTAGTAACTCCCGAAATTTTACGTAAGATTGCAGATGTTTCAGAGAAATACCATGCTCAAGCCCTTAAAGTCACATCTGCCCAACGCATAGCCATTGTAGGGTTGCTACCAGAAGACGTCCCGAAGGTTTGGGAGGACCTGGGAATGGATCCCGGTCATGCCGTGGGACTATGCGTACGAAGCGTAAAAGTTTGTCCTGGGAATACATTCTGTAAACGTGGGTTACAAGAGACGTTAGCTTTAGGCATGGAAATTGATAAACGCTATCATGGAATGGGATTGCCATCCAAATTTAAGATAGGGGTCGCCGGATGCCCAAATAAATGTACGGATGCAGCAACTGTAGACTTGGGTCTAATGGGTACAAGTAAAGGGTATCATCTTTATGTTGGTGGCAACGGTGGGGTTAAACCTAGACCGGGGAATATTCTTTTGGAAAATCTCCAAAAGGAACAGTTATTGCCTGTTGTGGACGCAGTTATAACCTACTACAAAGAAAATGCCAAACCCCAAGAACGCATTGGACGCCTAATTGATCGGATAGGAATCGAGGGGCTTCGTGAATTTGCGGAAAAAGCAGTGTGTTAAGGCAGTAAAAAGCAGTAAAGCGAATTTTTATCGCTTTACTGCTTTTAATCTCATTAGCACCTATTCATCAATGTGGATAGCGTCAACAGGGCAACCATCGGCAGCTTCTTTTGCGGAGTCCTCAGACTCACTGGGGACCGGGTTTTTATACGCTATAGCCAACCCATCATCCTCCATTTTAAAGACTTCCGGACAAGTATCTGGACAAGCTCCACACCCGATGCACGTATCTTTGTCTACTTTAGCATTCATTATGTACCCTCCTTTAAATGATCTAAGAATTATTTTTCCCTTTTACAAAGCGAACTATTCATAGCTTTAACTAGATAATGATCCTTTTAAATAGTTTTTGCTGAAAAGCTGATTTTAGAAATTAGCTTATAATTTTATAAAGGGTAAATAAAAAATAATTGAGGTTTTTGAAGCAAATAAATTTTGATTAAACTCGCTAAAGTTCATGACATTTCGCCTATTTAACGAAATTCTTATATAGGTTGGTAAATAATGGTGCATTTTGCGATATAAAAGAAATTCCAATAGTATCCATAAAGCCTTTGCCGATGGGTCTTTTTAGTAAACTTATCGAGTCTCATTGTTGCCTTTTTATTTACGATTTCGACATCGACACTAACGTATAATAATGACACCGGAAAATTCAAACGCTTTTAAGGCAAATATCGTGAACCGGAATACAGTTAAGGCGGGATGATGGTAGAATGGGAAATAAAATAAAAATAATTGTCGCGGATGATAACCGTAACTTATGTCAAATGCTTCAGAACTATCTTCAGGATCAAGAAGATTTAATTATTGTTGGGGTTGCTAATAATGGTCTGGAGGCATGGGATCTCATTCAGACTCAAGAGCCTGATTTGATCATCCTTGATTTAGTTATGCCTAATTTAGATGGTCTAGGTGTATTGGAACGCGTAAATGCTCGGGCAACGGCGGTACGTCCAAAAGTTATAATGTTAACCGCTTTTGGACAGGAATCACTCACACATCAAGCCATGATGCTCGGTGTGGATTACTTTATTCTTAAACCATTTGATCTGGATATTCTTGGTAAGCGTATTCGCGCATTAACGCAGGATATCCCCTCACCGGCTCCAACGGCACAGTTTTCTTCGGCTACCCCGGTCGTAACAACAGCTGGAAGCGGGCTAAACTTGTGTGTTGAGGTAACCACAATGATGCATCAAATTGGGATACCCGCTCATGTTAAAGGATATCAATATATCCGAGACGCAATATTGATGGTGGTAGAGGATGTATCTTTGCTTGGTGCGGTAACGAAGGAACTTTATCCGGGTATCGCGAAGAAATTTGATACGGCACCCAGTAGGGTAGAACGCGGAATACGTCACGCAATAGAGCTAGCTTGGGAACGGGGACATACTGATACGCTTAAGCGAATTTTTGGATATTCCATGAATATTGAACGTCAAAAACCCACTAATTCTGAGTTCATAGCCCTTCTTGCGGATAAATTAAGGGTAATGAGTAAGGTTAGCTAAATAGGCCTAATTTTCGAAGAATTAATTATTGAACCATCTTTAGTGACTTTGGAAAAGGGAATTTTATCAGCGGCCATTTCTTATATTGAATGTAGAAAACTTGATTTCTTCTCTAAGAATAAATAGTGAAGAGATTGCAACATAAATTTTGAATCAAAATATGCTTACTTATATAAAAAACTGAATAGTCAGGCCATAACCCCTCAAAACACACAAAGCTCTGAGGGGTTTTACTTTGCCGAAAAATGAATTAGTTTTAAAACAAAGGAGAAAATTGTTATGGCGGCGACTTGAATTAAAGATAACACATAGTAAAATGTTGATTTAGCATAACGGATGGAAAAGTAGAAAGAAGGGATATTTTTGAAAGGCAAGTTGATCGTTATAGAAGCAGGTGACGGTAGCGGTAAAGCCACTCAGACAAAATTACTGTATGAACGTCTGAAGACGGAAAATTATAGGGTGAAAAAAGTAGAATTTCCTGATTATAAGAGCAGTTCCTCAGCGCTTATTAAGATGTATTTAAATGGAGAATTTGGAGCTAATCCAAATGATGTTAATCCCTATATTGCTTCCACGTTTTATAGCGTTGATAGGTATGCTTCATATAGAAAAGAGTGGGAAAGTTTTTATCAAAGTGGCGGA
>JAUZPJ010000338.1 GCA_030706025.1 Bacillota bacterium
AGATGATCAGAAACTTCGTAAGATCTTCTTAACTTACACCTAAAGAAGAAACGAATCCCCTAAATCGGCAACAAAGATTGAATCAAATCTCGTCGATTTAGGGGATTTAGACCAAGACCATTAAATATGCTTTTGTTTAATTGTTACTCAATAAACATTGGTCAATTACTCGATTACAAATAGATATCACTTTTATCTGCTTTTTCACTCTTTTTAAAGCCTGTAATACTCAATTGCGCTATGTGATCTTTGTTTTCATTAAATACATCCACGTTAAAATTAGCGATCTTTTGGGAAACCGATACCTCCTTTGCTTCAGCGATCAATATTTTCCCTTTA
Source organism: Bacillota bacterium (assembly GCA_030706025.1). GTDB lineage: Bacteria > Bacillota > Desulfitobacteriia > Desulfitobacteriales > Desulfitobacteriaceae > Desulfosporosinus. Next base: position 340 of record JAUZPJ010000338.1, read on the forward strand.
GATGCTTTGAAATAAGATATATTTGCGTTAATTCCTACGGTTATCTGCCCACAGGCATTTGATGCGGCAGCAAAGGCAAAGTCTGCCAAAGTAAAAATTGCACCGCCTTGAATAATATTGACTCCATTCATATGCTTCTCGGAAATATCCATTTTTGCAACAGCAAACCCAGGCTGTACCTTTACAAGTTCTATCCCCACAAAAGCAGCAAATCTATCATTTTCGAGCAGTTTCATTAACTTATCCTTCATTAAATATTAGCCTCCCTAACCGGTTGCTAAACCAATTCTTTCCCCCATTTTTACGTAACATTCTATACCCAAAGCAGTTTGTTCAACGATATCCTTATCGATCTTAACTACTCCTTCTTTAAGAAACAGGATGACTGTTGACCCACCAAATTTAAAATAGCCCTTTTCATCTCCCTTACTTACTTTTTGACTATCTTGGTAAGTTTGAATAATGGAGCCAACAAACGTTGCACCTACTTCAACATATAGCACATCACTGAAATTCTGCGAATGCAGTGTACTCCATTCGCGTTTATTTGAACAAAAGATCTTATTGATCTTACTTATCGAGGTAGGATTTACAGAATAGTAAGCCCCCTTAATTTTTGTTGTCTGACTACATACCCCATTATCGACAAAATGAAACCTATGATAATCTGAGGGGCACAATCTCACGATTAGACAACAGCCATTTTCATAGCATGGACTTATGGAATCTTCCCCTATAAGTTCTCCCAAGGAATAGGTGATTCCTTTTATCTGGATAAGCTTATTGATATCGATATTTTCATAAGCTAAAATCCTACCCTCGCAGGGAGAAATTAATACACTTTTATCTTTCACCGATGATGTATATCTATTTTTGAGCTTTCGATGAAAGAATTCATTAAACGTCCTATAATTTCCTTTAGGGATTTCAAAGCGAGACATATCAATCTTAAATTCTTTTACGAATTTTTTAATCCTAGTTCTACTTATAACCCTATTACAATAATATCCGCATAAATCTGAAGCGAGTTTTTTCTTTAGGAATAGCTCTAAGAACTTCATTCCCTTAGGAGATGAATATATCCAATTAATATACGACTCTCCGGCTACTTTTTCTATTTCATACTTTCCGGTTTTTCTATTATAAACTTTGATCATCCTTAACTCATCACCCCCGCTAATCCTCTATTCCGAGAACCATTGATCATTCATGAGTGGAGAATTTATGTAGTTTAATATCCCTGAACAAAAAAAGGCCGCTCTGGCCTCTTTTTGTTCAGGGGAAAATACTATCGGTACAACAGAATCCATTATGTTTTGGGTCATTTCTCCCTACATTCTCGTCCTTATTCGTTCAATTGCCCGAAGTGTATTTTCACGAGTACCAAAAGCAGTTAAACGGAAATACCCCTCCCCATTAGCACCAAAGCCGGCTCCAGGTGTTCCCACGACATTTGCACCCTCCATTAATTGATCAAAGAACTCCCAAGAACCCATATTGTTTGGGGTTTTCATCCAAATATAAGGAGCATTAACTCCGCCAAAGACTTTATAGCCTGCACCTTGTAAGCCCTCTCGAATAATCCTGGCATTTTCCATATAGTAATTAATGGTTTCCTTGATTTGCAGCTTTCCTTCTTGCGAGAATACAGCGACTGCGCCCGCTTGAACCGGGTAGGATGCTCCATTAAATTTTGTGGTTTGTCTTCTTAACCAAAGCTGGTTGAGACTATGTGCTTTGCCCTTAGAATCATAGACCATAACTTCCTTTGGAACAATTGTATACGCACAACGAGTTCCGGTGAAGCCAGCAGTTTTAGAGAAACTACGAAATTCTACAGCGACCTCTCGTGCACCCTCAATCTCAAAAATACTGTGCGGCACGCCCTCTTCCTGGATATATGCTTCATAAGCTGCATCGAATAATAAGATAGAGCGGTTTTCGCGAGCATACTCCACCCAGAGTTTCAATTCCTCCTTAGAAAGCGTCATTCCGGTCGGGTTATTCGGGAAACAGAGATAAATCATATCGACGCGTTTCTCCGGAAGGGAGGGCTTCATGCCATTTTCTTCTGTGCATGGGAGATACACAATACCTTCATACTGTCCCTTATCATTGTTGAACATACCTGTACGCCCTGCCATGACATTACTATCGACATAAACAGGATAAACAGGATCTGTAACCGCCATGATGTTATTAACTCCGAAAAGCTCCTGGAAATTTGCCGTATCACTTTTTGCTCCATCACTAACAAAGACTTCGTCAACAGAGAGTTCTACTCCACGAGGAACAAAATCATTTTCAATAATCTTTTCAATCAGAAACTGATAACCTTGCTCCGGACCGTACCCTCTAAAGGTTTCCGGGCTCCTCATCTCTTCGACACCCTTTTGCATCGCTTCAATGACTGCGGGAGGTAGAGGGCGTGTTACATCACCGATTCCCAATCTGATAATATCAGCCTGCGGATTAGTCGTTTTAAATTGGTTTACTCTGCGGGCAATCTCAGAAAAAAGATAGCTTCCCGGTAATTTTAGATAATTTTCATTTACAAGTGCCATATGTTCCTCAAACTCCTTCAACCACTTCAGATATTACTAAATTATATTTATAAGGTGCGAGACTTATCGAGACTTATTTTCAACGTTTATTGGCTAACCTTAGCTGTTTGAATAGGAAATACTTTTAAAAGCTAACTACGTCGTAGTATATCATAAAATTTTAAATTCTTATCTGTTTAAAAGCTTGAAAGACAAGGCCAAATCCTATTAAAGCAGGTTGATCTGGAATAGTAATTAACATCACCATATTCATACTTAGAGGTTAAACCCCTGAAATCGCGGATATTTGTATTCCTTTCCAATAGTTTGCTTTAAGTTCGGAATTGTTATTCGCTATCTTTAGTTTACAGTCATTGTATCATCTGTAACCATATAATAACTAATTTGTAAGTCTAGGTTCCTTTTTGTGATATTCGAATAACCAGTAACGAAAATAACTAATTGACTCTATATATTCAAAAG
>JAUZPJ010000339.1 GCA_030706025.1 Bacillota bacterium
CTCTCCCGCCTGATCGGTGTAGCCCCGGAAGATGTGAAAATTGGCATGGATGTTCAGGCGAAGTTTAAACGATTAAGCCAGTTCAAACCCACTGACGTCTATTTTGTTCCCGCTTAACGATTTTCAAGTTAGCAAATCCGCCTTCCGAAATTGAAACGGTGAGGCGGATTTATAGTCTGTCACTCCACCCTCTTAAGTCAATTAATATTTTTAATTAAAGCTCTTCTAGTTCAAATTTCCAACGGATTTCTTCGAAATCCATCAACAATAATTAGACAGGCACGAGAGACGCAGCAAGTAAGATTATAGCCCCGATCAAGGTGTTGCAGGAGTTGATAGCTCGGGCGACTGGGGAAGAAAATTTTATGAAACACTCGATTACAGTCAGCGGAAATCAGGCGACGGTTTTGTTAATGGATAAAATATTTGTACACGATGCGTCAATACTAAGAGATGATCTAATTGAAATAATGGAGGGTGGAGTTACGGATGTCCGAATTGATCTTTCTGGACTTAAGTATATTGATTGCTCAGGATTGGGAACGTTAGTGGCTATAAATAAACGCACAAAGAAGAAAAAAGGAAGTTTTGTACTGGCTGGAGCACAAGGGCTGCCCTTGGATCTGATCAAACGCACTCGACTCGACAAGGTTCTTGCCATTAAATAATTTAGTCACTTTATTGGAGATTGAAAAAGCATTGCTAAAAATGATACTGTTCTAGAGGCTCAAAGCTAAATGATTAATCCCTTAGCCTAGAGCCGAACTTGTATTAAGGAAAGATACTTCATAAGGAATTTTATATTCAATTTATGCTAACCTGAACTTATCTAGAAACCTAGCAAGATTTATCTTTCACTTAAAAAGTGAAGGTTTAACGAATATTGGAAAAGTATTTATTTAATTGGGAGATACAGTTTGATACGAAATATTTCATCATGTGTTGCATACTCATGAATTTTATCAACATGTGTATTTGCATATAAAAGAAAGCAAAGATAGGGAAAAATTAAATAAACTGAGCACGTAGTGACTATGAGGAAGGTTTATTGGGGGGGATAGAGAAATGAGCCAGAATCTAGAAATGACGTTCCGCGCTATGATTAACTCAATTAGTGATGGCATCTATATAACTGATTCCGTGGGAAATTGTATCGCTCACAATGAAGCTTTTTTGCGTATCACAGGGATTCCTATAAATGTGGTGGGCCGGAACGTTCAAACGCTTGTAGATGATAAGTTGATTTCGGATTCCGCGTCGCTGGAAGTAATTCGCAGCGGACAGCGTGTGTTCAAGGTAATCACCTATCCTAGTGGTTGCGAGGCTTTAGCAACTGGTAACCCGGTCTTTGACGAAAAGGGCAACTTGATCAACGTAGTGTGCGAAGTGCGCGATTTAAGTGAACTGAATATCTTGAAGGATGAATTAAATCGTTCTAAGCAACTTAACAAGCAATACCGGGAAATCCTAATAAACTACAACTCTGCTGAGACCACTACCAAGCAGAAAATACCGATACGTGATCCAAAAATGCAAAGCATCTTGGATGAACTACCCAGAATCGGCGGTTCAGATGCTACGGTGTTAATTCACGGCGAGTCCGGGGTGGGAAAAGGGCTAATCGCCTCTCTGATCCACGAGCACAGCAGCCGTAGTACTAAAGGGAAGTTTGTTAAGGTGGATTGTAGTGCTATCCCGTCCACCTTGATAGAATCGGAACTCTTCGGTTATGAGGGTGGAGCATTTACAGGAGCAAAACGGGAAGGCAAGCAGGGATTGCTGGATCAGGCCGACCACGGTACAGCCTTCTTGGACGAGATCGGTGAGTTGCCCCTGTTTCTCCAGGTAAAACTGCTTAGTGTCCTGCAAGACCATAAAATTCTACGCGTCGGAGGAACCATGCCGCTTTCAAGGGACATAAGATTTATCTGTGCGACCAACCGGGATTTAGAGAAGATGGTGGATGAAGGGACATTTCGCAAGGATCTCTATTACAGGCTAAATGTCATTCCAGTCGCAATTCCGCCCTTGCGGGAGAGAAAAGAAGATATCTTTGGTTTAACCATGTTCTTTCTAAATAAATTCTGTCTGAAATATGATCGCAGTTTAAGCTTTCTTCCAGAAGCTATGGACACTTTATTCGAATACTCTTGGCCTGGCAATGTGCGCGAGGGGGATCATATCGTGGACCGGTTGGTTGTACTTAGTCAGACCGACATAATTAGAAAAGCCGATTTGCCGGAGAAGGTTCGGCGAGCAAGTCAAATGATGGTTCTTATTGATCCATTACGAATTAATGAACGGAAAACAATCTCACTAAAAGCGGCGGTGGCCGTTACAGAACGGGCATTGATTGAGCGAGCTCTCCAGCAAAATAACCACCTCGCTCCCACCGCTCAGGCTCTCGGTATAGACATCTCGACTCTCTTACGCAAATGCAAAAAGCTAGGGATTAGGCGAGCAGTAACATTGGCGTAAATGCCATGAATAGGTAGCTTTGCCTGGGCTAAGTTACCTAATTCACGGCTGAATTTCAATAACATTGAGTTTCCGATAACCGTTTACGTAGCCCCTGAACCATATTTCAGAATATTTTATATTGTGGCACAATTCTTGCTTCTAGTATAACTAATTAGAAGCAGGAAGGGGGTGCCACATTTTTTGTTCTACTAGTCAGACCCCCATGCCGCTATGCGGCTCCACTGATGCATCCTTGGCTACAGAGACACTCGACCATCCATGGTCGGCGCTCTAACCTCAAACGTCCTGTTTGAGTCATGGTCAGCACTTGGCGCCAGCCAAGTTTTCTTTACGGAGTATTGGGACTTCTGACTAGGTTGAGCAGGGCGTATTAGCGAAACAGTCTTCGACTGGAATGAATAAGTATAATATGAAATTTGACTGATGTATGTTTCCAGTGTATGAGGGGTATACCATTGCCTCTGCCATTGAAGATTGAATGGAGCAGGGGGTATAGAGAAATGAACCAAAATCTAGAAATGACGTTTCGGGCTATGGTGAACTCAATTAGCGATGGCATCTATATAACTGATTCCGTGGGACACTGTATCGCTCACAATGAAGCTTTTTTGCGTATCACAGGGATTCCTATAAATGTTATGGGCCGGAACGTTCAAACGCTTGTAGATGATAAGTTGATATCGGATTCCGCGTCGCTGGAAGTGATTCGCAGCGGACAGCGCGTGTCTAAGGTGATTAGCTTTCCTAGTGGTTGCGAGGCTTTAGTAACTGGTAACCCCGCCTTTGACGAAAAGGGCAACTTGATCAACGTAGTGTGCGAAGTGCGCGATTTAAGTGAACTGAATATCTTGAAGGATGAATTAAATCGTTCTAA
>JAUZPJ010000034.1 GCA_030706025.1 Bacillota bacterium
ACTCCCTTAGCGTAAGATAAAGGATAACCAGAGGCCGCCATTACAACACAAACGGCCACTTCCTCTTTCCACTCTAGTTGAACCTCGGACAGACGCCCCTCCGTGCAGGCCCAAAGAATAGGCAAGAGATCAGATTTTAGTCGTTTCATAACGACTTGCGTCTCAGGATCACCAAAACGAACGTTGTATTCTAATATTTTGGGGCCCTTCTGTGTCATCATTAGTCCTAGAAAAAGTACGCCTTGAAATGGCGTCCCCCGTTCCTGCATAGCCTTTAAAGTTGGGGAAACAAGTTTGTTCATAACGAGATCTTCAATTTCGGACGTCCAAATTGGAGGCGGGCTATAAGTTCCCATTCCCCCGGTGTTAAGCCCAAGATCTCCATCTAAGGCCCGCTTATGGTCTTGAACAGGAACCATAGGACGAGCCGTCACTCCGTCTGAAAAACAGAGCAAACTAATCTCTTCCCCCTCCAGAAACTCTTCAATGACCAGCTTCTTGCCTGCTGAACCAAAACCACCCTCCATAATTTCATCCACAGCCTGGAGAGCAGTATCCAAGTCCATTGCTACGATTACACCCTTGCCAGCTGCCAACCCATCTGCTTTTATAACGCAGGGCGCTCCGATGGTTCTCACGTAATTTTTCGCTTGCTCTGGATCCTCAAACATCTCCCACTCTGCAGTTGGGAGCTTCGCGCTTTCCATAATTGACTTAGCAAAGGATTTACTCCCCTCCAGTTGAGCTGCTGCTTGAGTCGGTCCGAAAATTCGCAGACCTGCCTTTTGAAAGGCATCAACAATTCCTAAGCTCAAGGGGTCTTCCGGACCAACGACCGTTAAATCAATCCTGTTTTGGAGTGCAAAGTCCACTAGAGACGCAATATCATGCGCAGGAATGGGGACATTCCACAAAGTGGTTCCTGCGTTTCCAGGTGCAACAAAAAGAGATTCTAGTTGGGGGCTTTGCGCCAACTTCCAAGCCAGAGCATGTTCCCGTCCTCCACTACCTACAATTAATACCCGTTTGTCGCCCATTGCCTTACCTCGTTTCCCAATCAATGATTAGTGTTGAAAATGCCGCCGATGCGTGAAGACCATAATCATATTCAACCGGTTGGCAGTCTCAATGACAGAAGCGTCGTGAATGGATCCACCCGGTTGAACAATTGCACGAATACCTGCCTTAGCCGCCTCTTCAACAGAGTCAGGGAAGGGGAAGAACGCATCGGAAGCCAAATAACCCCCCTTAACCTTATCTCCGGCTTGTTCAATAGCAATCTTAACCGATCCCACGCGATTCATCTGTCCGGCTCCTACACCCAGTGTCTGATCATGATTTGTAACCACAATGGCATTCGACTTTACATGTTTTACAACTCGCCAAGCGAAATCAAGTGCTGCTAGATCCTCTTCTGTTGGCTTCACGTCTGTCACAACATCCCATTCGCTAACCGGGGTTGTCCCTCGATCGACCTCTTGAACGAGATATCCTCCATCAATACTTTTAAGCATCCAGCCTTGACCCGTTTTACCCGCCTCTCCTCTGCCGACCACAAAGAGCCTAAGATTTGTTTTAGCGCTCAGTATTTCTCGAGCCTCAGGACTGAACTCCGGCGCGATGATAACTTCGTAGAAACAATCTTTGATCTGATTTGCACACTCTCCGTCAACCACCCTGTTAAAGGCGATTATACCTCCGTATGCGGAAACAGGATCAGCTGCAAAAGCACTCTGATAGGCCTCGAGAGGTGTCTTGCCCAAAGCCACTCCACATGGGTTAGAGTGTTTAATAATCGTAGCCGCACAAACTTCAAACTCTTTCACGATCTTCCAAGCGGCGTCCATATCGGCCCAATTATTGTAAGACAATTCTTTACCTTGAAGCTGTTTCCCACTGGCTAAAGATCCATCGCCAGCTTGAGAGTTAACGTAAAAAGCTGCTTTTTGCTGTGGGTTTTCTCCATAACGCAACTCTTGTACCTTTTGAGCCGTTAAACGCAATGTTTTCGGGAAACCGTCTATTGTCTGAATCTGTCGTTCTAAGTACCCCGCGATAAGTCGATCATACTCTGCAGTGTGAGCAAAAGCTTCAGCAGCAAGTCGTTTTCGCATTCCCGCTGAAACAGTTCCAGTTTCTCTCAGTACTTTCAGAACTTCTACATAGGATTCTGGATTGACTAAAACAGTAACCCGTCCATGATTTTTGGCTGCGGCACGAACCATCGTCGGCCCACCCACGTCAATATTTTCAATCGCCTCTTCAAAGCTTACCCCAGGCTTAGCGATCGTTTCCCGAAACGGATAAAGATTAACAACCACTAAATCAATAAAACCGATTCCGTTTTTCTCCATTTGCTCACGGTGTTCCACGCTATCCATTGCTAAGATCCCGCCGTGAATCAAAGGGTGAAGCGTCTTAACCCTTCCGTCCAAGACTTCTGGAAATCCTGTAACCTCACTAACATACTTCACGGGGACATTAGCTTCATCAAGCGCTTTATAAGTTCCACCAGTCGAAATCAATTCAAACCCTAATTCGACCAATCCACTCGCAAAATCAACGATTCCAGTCTTATCTGAAACACTTATAATCGCTCTTCGTTTCATGTCAACCCCTCTTTCTGCAAAATCTGTACCCGACGTCCCGTCCTCTCCACTTTTCCTAGAACCAATAGACGGACAGCCTCAGGATAAATTCGATGTTCCACAGCCAGGATTCTCTGTGCCAAACTCTCTTCCGTATCCCCAGGCAGCACAGGTACCGCTTCCTGTAATATAATTGGACCACTGTCCAAACCTTCATCGACTAAATGCACTGTACACCCGCTTACCTTGACCCCGTACTCAACCGCCTGCCGTTGGGCATGAAGTCCTGGGAAAGCAGGAAGCAGTGAAGGATGAATATTCACCACCGGAAAGTTTGCTTGACGAATAAACTCTGAACCCAAGACCCTCATATAACCCGCCAAGAGTAAAAGTTCAACCCGATTCTCCCTCATCCAGATCAAGAGATCCTCCTCTTGGGCCTGTCGATGAGGATAATCACTAACTAGAAAAACACGGGTAGAGATTCCTGCCTCCTCTGCGAGTTTAAGGGCGCGAGTCCCTAATTGATCCGATCCCACAGCAACAATGTCAATCGGGAGACTACCATGTTGACAGGCCTCCACGAGAGCCTGGAGATTACTCCCCCGACCCGAGGCCAGTATCGCGGTTCTCAATAGGATACACCTTCTCCTTGCACAACACTCCCAATGACAAAGCTCTTCTCTCCTAAATCAGTCAGCTTTTTGGTGACTGCGGCCACATTTTCTTGCCGAACTACAAGAACAAACCCGATACCCATATTAAAGGTCCGATACATTTCCGGCCATTCCACATCCCCTAAACGTTGCAGTAAAGCAAAAATTGGAGGGCGATCCCAAGCGGAGGTATCAATCTGGACCCCAAGACCGGCGGGTAGAACCCGTGGAACGTTTTCCGTTAACCCTCCCCCCGTAATATGGGCCATACCTAAAACCTCTCCCTCTGGAAGAAGCGGCAAAATCGATTGAACATATATTCGAGTCGGACGTAGCAAGGCCTCTCCCAACGGTTCACCTAACTCCGGAAACACTTCCCCTAAAGAATAAGGTTCAAATACCTTTCGAGCTAAGGAATAACCATTGCTATGGAGTCCGCTAGAAGGCAAGCCGATAAGCACATCCCCGGCCTGAATCTTTGAACCGTCAATTAACTGATCCCGATTGACGACGCCTACAGAAAACCCTGCAATATCATACTCATCTTCAGCATAGAAACCTGGCATTTCCGCTGTTTCTCCTCCAATCAAAGCACAGCCAGCCATTTCACATCCTTTGGCCACTCCGCCTACAATCTCAGAGACCCGTCCAGGCACCACTTTTCCTACGGCAAGATAATCGAGAAAAAACAAAGGCTCTGCACCCTGTACTAATATGTCATTGACACACATAGCCACCGCGTCTTGACCAATGCTGTCATGCCGATTCATTTGAAAAGCCAGACGCAGCTTAGTTCCCACACCATCCGTCCCAGAGACTAGAACTGGGTCCGGATATTTGCCCACATCTAGTTTAAAGAGCCCGCCAAACCCTCCAAGCCCACCGAGAACCTCTGGACGAAGTGTCCGGGCAACCGCTGGTTTAATGCGTTCCACAACCTCATTTCCTGCTTGAATGTCAACGCCCGCATCTCGGTACGAGTATCCCAAGGTTTATACCCCCTTACTTTCAAGTGTTGTCCTCAACATTTTTCAAAACTGTTCTTACCCTTATTTAGGCTTGAAATAGGTATAGGATACCTACCATTAAAACAGGCTAAACAAACGGTTGTCGTCCCCAAGGCCCTCAGCAAACCTTCCTCGGAGATATAGTGGAGTGAATCAGCGCCCACGAACTCCCGTATTCCCTCAACATCGAGTTGATTAGCGATAAGCTTTTCCCGTTCTGCTGTATCTATCCCATAGAAGCACGGATATGAGACAGGAGGTGAACTAATTAAAAAATGGACCTCACTTGCCCCCGCATTCTTAACCATCTCGACCAATTTGGAACTCGTGGTTCCACGAACAATCGAATCGTCAATCATGACAACCCTCTTATCTTTCAAGACGCTTGCGTTGGCATTGAGTTTTAGTCGAACTCCCACTTCTCTCATGGCTTGGGTCGGTTGAATAAAGGTTCGACCCACATAGCGGTTTTTAATGAGCCCTTCGCCAAAAGGAATCCCAAGCGTTGTAGCATATCCCAGGGCGGAAGCCGTCCCTGAGTCAGGAACTGCCATCACAAGATCAGCCTCTATCGGGCATTCACGAGCTAGTTCTACTCCCATTCTACGCCGACTTTCAGAGACGTTTAACTGATCCATCGTGCTGTCTGGCCGTGCAAAATAAATATATTCAAAAGCACAGAACGCATGGTCAACTTTGGCAAGTCCTGGACGCGAGTGTAGTCCCTCTTCATCGATGACGACAATTTCACCCGGTTCGACGTCCCTTACAAACTCCGCACCAATGGTATCCAAGGCACAGCTTTCCGAAGCCAAACAATACCAATTACCTAGCTTTCCTATACATAACGGACGAACACCATGAGGATCACGGATGCCAAAAAGTTTATCCTCTGCCAAGATAACCAAGGCATAGGCTCCCCTTAGATCCATCATGGTTTTAACTAAGGCATCTTCTAAGGAATCTCGGCGATACCTGGTCACAAGATTAATAATTACTTCACTATCGATTGTTGTCTGGAATACTGCACCATTCTTACCAAGCTCTTCTCTAAGTTCAAGAGCATTGGTCAAATTCCCATTATGTGCTAGGGCCATCATTCCTTCTTGATAGTGTACAACCAAGGGCTGGGCATTGGCAAGCAAACTTGATCCTGTCGTGGAATATCGAACATGTCCAATTGCCATTTTCCCTTTCAAACTCTCTACATCTTGGTTAGAAAACACCTCTGACACCAAACCCATCCCTTTATGCAAAGCAATACTATGACCGTTAGAAACCGCGATGCCGGCACTTTCCTGTCCTCTATGTTGTAAAGCGTAAAGCCCATAATAGGTTAAACGAGCTACTTCTTGATCGGGGGCATAAATTCCAAAGACGCCACATTCTTCTTTTGGTTTATCTCCTCCAGATTCGAGCATTATTGGCCTCCCTTGCAACCTTTTAATTTTACATCCTGCCATAGTTTAATCATTGTTTGTATCCCGGACAATGTTCTCTTACTTTATGCCTTAGCAAGAACCTCTTTTACACGACGAAAGACTTCCTGATACGCTTCCTCAACTCCACCAAGATCACGACGAAAGCGGTCTTTGTCTAACTTTTCCCGTGTTTCAATATCCCAATAACGGCAAGTATCCGGAGATATTTCATCACCTAAGTAGACTTTTCCATTGGCAAGCCCAAACTCTAATTTAAAGTCAATCAGTTGAATTCCTGCCTTTACTAAGATGCCCTGTAGAATCTCGTTAATTCTTAAACCCAAAGCCTGAATTTCTTTGGCATCCGCCATGCTTGCCCAACCCATTGCGGCAACATGAGATTCATTGACCAACGGGTCTCCCAATTCATCGTCTTTATAATATAATTCAACAACAGGTTGAGAGAGAACAAGCCCTTCCTCTACTCCGAGTCGTTTCGCTAAGCTTCCAGCCGCAATGTTGCGAACAACCACTTCTAGAGGGATCATATCTAGACGGCGTACGAGCATGTCCCGATCACCTAGTAGTCGTACATAATGTGTTAAAATTCCTGCTTTTTCAATCTCCTCGAAGAATAGTGCCGATAATTGATTGTTGACCTCGCCCTTGTCGGCAATTTGTCCTTTTTTCTCTCCATTAAAAGCGGTTGCATCATCTTTATAGGCTACCCAGAAATACTCACTTTGGTCGGTGTCATGAACCTTTTTTGCTTTTCCCTCATATCGTAATGCTAACTTTTCCATAATCTTACCCCTTTCAAAATTCATCGTCATTTAAACTATCTAAACCAACCCTAAACGTTGAAAAATATCTGCTACATGCTTAGTATGGTACGAGTAATCAAACAAGTCACGGATTTCCTCTTCGTCCAGATATTCTCGGATACTAGAATCCCTGCTGATTAAGCTTTGGAATTGTTCTTTGGTATTCCAGGCTTCCATGGCATTGCGTTGAACCAAAGCGTATGCTGCTTCCCGGCTGACGCCTTTTTCGACTAAGGCGAGCATGACACGTTGGGAAAAAATCAAGCCGCATCCCTTATCGATATTTGCTTTCATTTGTTCGGGAAAGACTTGTAATCGGTCGATTAGTTGGGTCATCTTGTAAAGCATATAATCAAGAGCTATTGTGCTATCCGGCAGAATCATACGTTCAGCAGAGGAATGAGAAATGTCCCGTTCGTGCCATAATGCAACATTTTCTAAAGCAACTTGGGCATTCGCGCGAACTACTCGAGCCATACCACAAATACGTTCTGGCGTAATCGGATTTTTCTTGTGAGGCATAGCCGAGGACCCTTTTTGACCTTTTCCAAACGCTTCTTCCACCTCATGTACATCGGTTCGTTGTAAGTTGCGTAACTCGGTAGCCATTTTATCCAGGGAACTTGCAATTCCTGCAAGAGTTGTCATATAGCAAGCATGCCGATCACGTTGAAGTATTTGAGTCGATATCATAGCTGGCTCTAGGTGAAGGACTTTGCAAACATGTGCTTCGACTTGTGGATCTACGTTGGCGAACGTCCCCACTGCACCAGAAATCTTACCTACCCGTATCTCCTCACGGGCAAAGGCTAGGCGTCTCTTTTGCCGCCTTATTTCGTCATACCATAAAGCAAATTTCAGTCCTAAAGTAATGGGTTCAGCGTGAATCCCATGTGTTCGGCCCATCATAAGGGTATCCCTATGTTCTAACGCTCTGCGGCCAAGGACTGCCTCCAGGCCTTCCATTTTATCCAGCAAAATATCCGACGCTTCAACCAATTGCAGGGAAAGTGCCGTATCAAGAACATCTGAAGAAGTTAGACCTAAGTGAATGTGTTTTGCCTCATCTCCCACATTCTCGGCTACATTGGTCAAAAAAGCTAACACATCATGTTGAGTCACCTCTTCAAGAGCTTGTACCCTTTCCCAAGAAAAAGCCGCCTTTTCTCGAATAACCTCAACAGCCTCATTGGGAACCCTTCCCAACTCAGCCCACCCTTCGCAAGCAGCAATTTCAATTTTCAACCATAACGTGAGTCGATGCTCGTCAGTCCAAATTGCTCCCATTTTAGGTAGCGTATACCGTTCAATCAAGCCTACATCCCCTTTCTAGCTCCACTATTCTTAGTTCACAATTTTACGATTTTCTCATCCCTCTAAACTAGATACTCAACCTTTTCTGAAGAGCCTCATCCTTTGCTTCGATATCCTTCTGCATTTGGGCTCGATAGTCTTTAACCCTGTTACTCAGGACTTCATCCTGAATGGCTAGGATTTGTACCGAAAGCAGCGCCGCATTGCGTGCTGCTCCAATGCCTACGGTTGCAACCGGAATTCCAGGAGGCATTTGCACGATGGAATAAAGGGCGTCAATTCCCTCCATTGCTCCACTACTCAATGGAACCCCGATCACAGGTAAAATTGTTGCCCCGGCGACAACTCCTGGCAAATGAGCCGCTAAGCCCGCCGCCGCGATAATAAGCTTTCCGCCTTGAGCTTCAAAATTCTTCACCCAATCTACTGTTCTTTCCAATGTCCTATGGGCAGAAGAAATCTTAACTTCAAAATCAATGTCAAATTGACGGAGAAGCTTAATAGCGTCCTCCATAATTTTATAGTCTGAATCGCTTCCCATAATGACGCCGACCTGGCTCATATTGATTTTGCCCCTCTCATTTTTAAATTATTAAAAAACAGAAACCCAGGCGGGCAAATTTCACCCCTTAAAAAAGAGTGAAACCTACCCGCCTGGGCTTTTATCCCTTCGGTGTAATTTGATTTTTCAATCAAACCTGTACCACTTGGACAAAGAAAACATGGCTAGCGCCAAGCCTTCAGGCGACGGCGGTCGCCTTAGCTGCACTTGTGCTTCCAGAAAGTATGGAACTGTAAGTTATACTTTCTGACTAGTACAGATCATTTGCCCTAGGTACACTTTCGCTCATAGTCAGACCATTTACGGTAGTCTGGTAGAAACTTGCGGACCATATCTCCGCTATTATATGAACTCCCTATGAATTTCAATACGTTTATTTTACAAGAAGGCGTCACGAAGGTCAATAGAAAACCGAACATTAATATAAATTACATTAAAAACGTTCGGCTTAAATTTGCAAACCATTATTCTTATTTTTCATCTTTTTCGTAAATAGAATTGTTAGAAACAATACAATATTCCCCATCCTTGTTCACGATTCTCGAAACATGTCGTATAAGAATATTGCACTCTGCGCAGTATCCAAACGCAAAATACTTTTTCGCTTTGGTCACCGCACTACTTTTCTGTACAAACCTCTTACATTCTGGGCACTCTATGTTCGCCTGACTAATTATTGTTTTTAGCTCCGCTATTTTCTTTTCACTTTCAGCTTGTACCTTTTCCCAATTAATGATTGCAGTTTCTGAAAAGTCATAAACCTTTCTAAATACGTCACTAGTATAAGATGCATCACTTAAGGCATCGTGAAAGGGGAGATTTTTTTCAATTTCTAAATCTTCCACCGCACTTTCTAACCCAGGTTGTTTCGGCAGGTTTCGATAAGTCATATAAACTTTCTGGATATTAATAAATTTGTCTAAGGGTATAGCGTCAATACCGAAGAACGAACAATTTTCTCGAAGTCCCAATATATCGTCCTGTCCCCAGGAGCATAAAACAGAATCATTTCCTAGCCACGAATTAAAACTCTTGATGACCTCGACAAAGGATCTTCTTTGAGCAACCCTGCTTATGTCTATGTTAGTCTTCTTCTTAACAAAGGGATTCATTCTTTTATAAATTACAGGTTTTATCAGTGAATTGAACTCACCGATTTTCTCTAACCTGTTATTTAATTTTACTGCACCGATTTGAATAATCTCATTCTTCAGATCTGGGTTAGCAAAGTCGCCCTCCTTGAATTGGAAAAACATGTTGAATTCTAAATCAAAAACAATATAGTTCATGGTTACCTCCTACGCTATTATCCCATTATAATCTCTCCTTTCAACAAACGCACTAAAAGTTTACTGCACATCCAAAGTACATATCCGACAAGAAACGAGTCTTAACATCTCTTCATCATTAGCACTTCGTTACCCTTTGAGTTATATATCACCCGATCGCAAAACATTTTCATCATCAGAATACCTCGTCCACCCTCTGCCTCTAATAGTTCATCAAACTCCTCTTCATACAGGCCCTTTTTTAATAGTGCATTAACTTTCTCAGTTTTGAAACCCGGGCCATAGTCCTTAACTCTAACAATTAGTTTGTCTTCCACCCGCCTTGTTTTGACTCGAACTCGTCCGCAGGCATTAAAACCATTGTTAATCGCTTCGTTAATGGCGACTTCCAGCACTGGCGCGTGAATCGACGCGTTACGTTCTAAGTATTCACTAATAATGACCCTAGCAGTTTCAAGATCCTCGACGTTTTTAATCTCCAGCACGTTTGTTTTCATGTTTTCCTGAAGGACCTCTACGCCTATAACGGTAAAATCATCATTGTTTTCTGTAGTTCCAGCCAGTTTCTCAAGCCAGTTCATATATTCAGGCAAACTTTCCTGCTTACTTATTCCATGTAATTCTATTAAATCTGAGGCTCCATCAGTCATTAGACAATATATTTCCCCCACCTTAAGTTGTATTGTCGTCGTTTCAATAATTGGATCATCGATAATACCAAGATAACACCCCGATATTGGGACCAAGGAACACTCATGGGGCTTGGCAGCTAGGAATAATGTGATACCCGCGGAGATGAGCTTAAGCACGCATTGTTGTAAATCAAATTCAAAGTATAGCAAAGCTAAAAACGAACCTTCATATAGATAGTTCATAATTTTTTGGTTTATTGTGTGAATGTCACCCTCCTCAATCGTATCACCAGTTAGTAGAACGTTATCCAACATCATTTTGAAAGTGGCCGTTTGCAAAGCCGTAGCCATCCCATGTCCGCACACATCAATAATGTATCCACACAGTTTATTTTCCCCTTCGAACCACTTATAGTTGAAGAAATCTCCACTTACCGTACGATATGGCTTAAAGATCGTACAAACACTCACCTTATCTCCAACAAAAGGATGGGGAAGGGAATCCTGCTGCACCCGTGCAGCCAAAAAAAGCTCCAGATTGGTTTGTCGTTCTTGCGCCCTGAGCTGTTCTTCGATTTTCTTCCGGTCCGTTATATCTACGATACTTGTCGCTTTAAGTGAACCTTTGTTTGCCTCATCTCGTATAGGATAGCTTTGAACCCAAAGCCAGCGCATTTCCCCATCTGGTCTGATAATTCTAAACTCCTCGTTCGCTGCTTCAAACATATTTTGAAAGCCCTCGAAGAAAAAGGTCCTTATCCTCTCAAAGTCAACGGGATGAATCAGCTCGGCGAATGAACTTTTGTTGTCTATCAGACTTTGACAGGTCATCCCGCTTATCCTTTCATAGGCTGGACTGACGTAGACAATTTTTTCCTTGTCATTGATGAGGAAAATCTCATTGATCGTTTCTGCAAGCTGTCTGAATTTCTCTTCGCTCGCTCTCAGCTTTACATTTAACTGTTTGCTTTCAGTAATATCCATCATTACCGCCAGGAAGGCCTTTTCATGTTCCAACGTTATGTCCGTACCCTTTAAAAGCACATTGATAATTTCACCCGATTTCTTAATGAGTTCTGCTTCACAGGTAACACAATGTTCTCCGTTTATTCCCTCTATTAAAGCTGAGTTAACGCACGCAAGCGAACTTTCAGTCATTATTTCCTTCATTTGGCGACCGATACAGTAATCTTTATACCCCAAGACTTCTATGCCGGCATCATTCACAAATTGGATAATCCCTTCTTTAACAATAATTACGATCTGCGGAGCATTATTTACAATTGCCGCATATCTCTCCTCGCTTTCTCTAAGCTCCGCTTCCATATCCATTATTCCTGTAATATCTTCGAAACATTCCATTCTCTCACTAATTTCGCCATACTCGTCTTTTAGTACTGCTATGCTCTTCAAGGCGTGGTGAATTTGACCATCTTTAGCTACAATTTTACACATTTGATTAATTAACGGAGAATCAATAGCGCTAAGACACAATGCGCAGCCCTCAACACCTACACCGTGTAATACCATGGAACATTCTTTGCCTATAACTTCAGCCGCAGTATAACCGGTGATCTCTTCAGCTATTTTATTCCATCTGAATATCTTCCGGTTTTTATCGACTGAAAGTACCGCACTTGGTACAGTTCTGAAAAGCAACTCTGCATATTCCACTTGTGCCCTAAGTTGTTTTTCAAGCTTTTTCCTCTTACTAATATCCCTGGCAATCCCTATTAGGCCAGCTACTTTACCTTGTTCATCCCAAAAGGGAGTTTTCATTATTTCAGTATTGATTACACTACCATCCGTCAAAACAAATTTTGTTTCGTACTTGAGTGTAGTTACGTTCTCAAATGTTTCCCGATCTTTCATCTGACATAATTTTGCCTGTTCAATATCTTTTATAAGATCGAAATCTGTTTTGCCTCTAACTTCATCCTCGTTTATGCCAAGAACCCTTTGTGCATACGCTTTATTGCATCCAATTAAGACACTGTTTACATCCTTATAAAATATAAAATCAGGTATAGCATCAAGTATTGTTTTTAAAAATCTGTTTTGATAACCAAGCTCTAGTTCAAGTTGTGTCCGTTCTGTAGTATCATTGGGAGCTCCGATAATCCTAGCATCTTCATTGTTATAGTTAGTCACTTCCTTACCAATCGTATATAATACATCGTTCCCTTCCCACTTCCCCTTAAACATTCGGGTTTCTAAAGGGATTCGCTTCCCTGATTTAGTACAAAGCGGCATTAACCATTGGGATATATTCCCTTCTAGTATGCCTTTTAATATTTCCTGAGTTTCTGCATATGTTGTCGAAGAATACACTAGCGCAATATTCATGGTTAACATTTCTTCTTGGGTATAGTCCATTTTTTCTAAGACGGCTTTGTTGACTCTAATAATCCTACCAGCTTCATCAAAAATGATCAGGCAATCTTCTATGTGATCGAACAGCAAATTAAAACTATCTTTGTAATGATCATCCGCAACATCAGGATCTTCTTGTTCAAGAATCATTAAATGGGTTACCTCCCTATATAGCATTTACATGCTTTAACGTTCTATTTTATCATTCTTCCGATGAGTGCTAATTTGAAGGCTTAATGGCTTAATAAAATAAGTACGGCTCCAGACCACCAGATTCTCAAATCTTTTAGCCTAGAGCCTCATGTCGTTTATCATTTATAGCCAATTGAGTTATTCAATCGTAAAAACCCGGTCGAGCCGCGTTCGTTTGAAGAGCTCTAGTGGAAGCCCTTGGGCCCCAGTCAACACAAGTCTGCCATTTTTCTCCTTAGTTCGTTTATTGATAGTTACAAACGTTCCCAACCCCGAACTATCTATGTAGGTAAGCCCAGAGAGATCAATCCTAATATCCGTAACGCCCTGTTCCATAACTTCTAATAGCTCACTCCTTAGTATCGAAGCATCGTTGACATATATTTTGTCACTCAAAAAAACTGCCGCATGGTTTCCGCTGACTTTTATCGAATGTTTCATAGTCCGTCCCCTTTTCCTTTACTCGTCAACTTTAAATCTAGTAATAAGACCATGTAGATTTTGCGCCATAGCACTGGCCTGCTCAGAACTTGCCGCTACTGTCTCAATTATTGCAGTCGTCTCTTCCGTAGCTGACGATACTTCTTGGGCATCTCTGCTCGTACCTTCTATGTCCCCTGCAACAACTTCGATCAGCCGCACGATTTTATCGGACGAGGCTACTTCATTGTCTGTAACCTCAGCAATTCCATCGATATCGTTCACGGTTTCCGTAACGGCTGCCATAATATTTTCCAGCGATTTTCCTGCTTTATTAACCTCCTGTACTCCTACTTCAACCTCGGATAGACTATGTTTCATAGCTATCACTGCACTGTTTGTGTTTTCGGTAATCTTAGAAATAAGCTGTGAAATATTGCTAGCCTCCGCATTCGATTGTTCTGCTAGTTTTCTAACTTCCTCAGCTACAACTGCAAAGCCTCTGCCCGATTCCCCGGCTCGAGCTGCTTCAATAGCCGCATTAAGTGCTAAAAGATTCGTTTGATTGGCAATGCCTGTGATCGTTTCATTAATCATGCCAATTTTTTGGGAGTATTCATTCAAGAGCGTGATTACCTTTTCTGCTTCCCTTGTCTTAGCATAAATTGTATTCATACTCTGCATAACTTCGTTAACAGTGTCCTTACCCTCTTTAGCCGCATTCATGGAGCTTTCCGATTTAATGCTCGCTGATTCAGCCTTGTTCTTAGCTATTTGGATAAGCGACGAAAGTTCTAATAGAACCTGTGACGTTTCCATACTTGACTTAGAAGCATCTTCCATTGAAGACGCTACACTCTGAATTCTTTCGGAAATATTTAATGTTGCAGCAGAAACCTCCGTCGAAGAGGACGCCATTTCCTGTGATGCTGCAGACAGTTCAATCGAACTATGTTGCACCGCCTTGACAATTTCGAGCTGCGAGGCAATCATCGTATTAAACGATTCGCAAAGCTGCCCGATTTCGTCCTTAGTTGCGACAACTGCTTTGACCAGCAGATTTCCTTCACTTGCCTGGGCCATCATACCTTGTAATATCTTTACTGGA
>JAUZPJ010000340.1 GCA_030706025.1 Bacillota bacterium
ATCTTCCAACATTCCAATCACCTTTTTCGAAAAAGTTATTAGACAAATAATGTAATTTCTAACGCCATGTAAAAAAGTTTTTGGCATTTAGTTCTTGCATTCTAATCCACCCACTAAGCTTTATTATACCATCTCCTATTGGGCAAGTTGTCGAGCCATTAATTAAGCCTGCTGGACGGATAACAGCTTTAGAAAGATCTCGTTCACCTCCTTTTCAACATGACCAACAAACGTTCCCGAAAGGAAAAGCAGCCGGCTCCTGCCGACTGCTTGCTTGATTAAAATTTCAGTATAGATTATACACCTGTATTTGTCATCCAAGCAAATTATTCAGGTCTCTTGTCTGTTCTTTTGCTTGACGATAGCTAATAATATCTTCAACCGTAAGCACGGGCATAACATGTTTCTCAGCAAAGGCAACTATTTCCGGCAAACGTGCCATAGTTCCGTCGGGATTTGTTAATTCACACAATACGCCATAAGGTTTTAGGCCAGCTAGTCGCATCAAATCAACGTTAGCTTCTGTATGTCCTTGACGTTCCAGCACTCCTAAAGGCCTAGCCCTTAGAGGAAAAACATGACCCGGCCGCCGAAGATCTTCAGGACAAGCACCATCAGCCGTCGCCGCCTTTACGGTTGCAACTCGGTCGGCCGCAGATACGCCCGTCGTAACACCCCTTGCGGCTTCGATCGATACCGTAAACGGTGTCTGATAACTACTCGTGTTGTTGGCTACCATCATGGGCAATCCCAAGGCTGATACCCTTTCTTCCGTTAAGCATAAACAGACAATCCCACTTCCTTCTCGAATGAGCATTGCCATTTGTTCATTTGTTAAGGTCTCGGCTGCAAAGAAGATATCTCCTTCATTTTCCCTTTGCTCATCATCCGTTACCAAAACGCCCTTACCCTTTCGTAGCGCGGCAAGCGCGTTTTCTACTCTGTCCATAGGATTTCCGAATCGTGTAAGTAAAGTCTGATTCATAGGTAGTATGCCCCCTAAAATTTAGTTGACCTACTTGAATCAGGGCAATGAGACAGACAGCCCTTTGATAATAATTAAACATTCTCCAAATTGTCTGAGGTTGGTTACTAATTCTGATGCTGACTGCCTTATCCTCTTTCATCCGGACTATACCGTCGGCACTGGCCTTGCACCAGTTCTGCTGACCCCTTCCAACAAAGAAGAGCGCTCGCGGGCTCCTTAGCTAAACTAAGATACCGCCGGTGGGGAGTCTCACCCCGCCCTGAGAATAAGTCACTTACGTTTAAGTATACTCTTGCTACAACGTTTGTCCAGCTTCGATTTTGGAAGCAAGAGAATTATCTCCCCCCAAAAAATCCCACTAATGAAACGCAGGATTCTTTAGGCTCTTCGTGGAATATGTTTTATTAATAAAAAAGGGGGCTGGATTAAATGGCTAATGTTTTAATTGTTTCATGTGCTAAAATTCGTGATGTAAGTTGTATTGCTTGTCTGAAATGCTTTAAAGCCGCTGATCTTAAAGAGGGGGAATTTGCGAAATATGACTCCGTTAAGATTGTGGGTCTTAGTGGTTGTGGCGATTGCCCCGGCTTAGTTATGCCAAAAGTTGGCTTAGTTATGGAAATGGCCGATTATTTGTATCAAGATATCGATGCTATTCATATCGGAACCTGTATGGTCAGAGCGAGAAACACTGCTGCTTGTCCTATTGACCTTGACGGCATTAAAGCGAAACTGGAAGGGAAATTTGGCAAGCCTGTTGTTATTGGTACTCATAATTATTGATAAATAATTGATGTGTATTAGATAATTTCTAGCAGAAAACCCTCAAAGCAAGAAGTTGGTTCTTTCTTTGAGGGTTTTCTGTTTTCTCTTCCAAAGGATTTCTTCTTACAGCATTTAAAATTTTTCTCCTTCCATTAATTAACGCCCTTCCCATAATTCGTGCATTATTCCTACCTGGACTAGACTTTATAGCACTTGCTAAGCAAGTGCTATTGTCCTTTAATCTTTTATTAAGCAAGTAAAGCGGCGCCTAAAGCAGCGGTTAATTCAGGCTCCGGCGGAATCACGACGTTTCCCTTTAACTCCCGTTCGAGGAAGCGGACAAGGAGAGCATAATGTGCGCCTCCCCCCGTAAAAATCAAACATTCTGGGTGTCCGACAGACTCAACAAAATTTGCGAGCCGTTTGGCTGTGCTCTTGAAAAGGCCCGCAATCACTTCGGGTTTGGGGATTCCTTTAGCAAGCATGGTGATAACTTCCGATTCTGCGAACACGGTACACATTGAATTGATGGACATGGGTTTAGCCTCTACCGCTAAATCCAGCTCCTCTGTTGTTAGATCTAATCCCTTCAGGATAACATCCAAAAAACGTCCAGTACCAGCAGCACACTTGTCATTCATGATGAATTGAACAACTTTTCCTTCGGCATTCTTTTTAATTACCTTAGCGTCTTGTCCTCCTAAGTCCAGGATATACGCATAATCCGGGAAATAGGTATGGCACCCTCTACCCTGACAGGAAATTTCAGTAATCACCCGTCCTTCGGGAAAGTTCACCCGTCCATACCCTGTAACCACAAGTTTCTCGGGTTTTTCTCCGCGTTCTTCGACGTAGGAATTAAGTAAGGTAATCCCCGCTTGGACAGAATCGAAACGAGAGGGTATGACTTTGTGGTATACCCGTTTCTCGTTTTCTAACACGACTAACTTTGTATTAACTGAGCCGAGATCTAACCCAGCTTGCTTCATGCTCGAATCATCTCAATTAAAGCCTCAATCCGGGTCAAGAGTTGCCCTTGATCTTCTTCGGAAAAATCACTTTCCAGACGCAGGAAAGGAATTTGTTTCTTCTCCATTTCTTTGCCCACAAAATAACTTTCCACGCCATAGGGCTGGCAGAACTGCAGCGAAAAATCAATCACAGCGTCTACATTTAAGTTTTCAGCCATGAACGTAATGTCTTCGAGGCGTCCTTGATTCGGTGTAAAGCAAGCACAATTCACCTTTAATGGGCGCTTAGCAATATTCGCAAGCATATCGGCTACGTTGTCCGCAGGTTCAGTGACATCCTTATAATAGCGTTCTCCTGTGCAGGTTTCCTCCCCGACAACGACCGCTCCAGCCTGTTCGATTAAGGCATGAAGTTTCCACGCCGGAAGAGGCTGTGGTGTTCCCGTCACCAGAATTCTTGGTGCTTCTGCAGGTGCAACTCCACTCCCCTCTTTGACCCGCTCGTCAAGTTCATCACACAGAGCATTGACTTGAGCAGCGAAGCGAACGGGATCGTCAAAGAAAGAGAGTTGATTGATTAAGAGGACATCTAAGCCATGAATCGGTGCTGGGGAATGTTTTCTTAA
>JAUZPJ010000341.1 GCA_030706025.1 Bacillota bacterium
CAAAGACTCGAAATACCCACCATGCTGGATAGGGATGCCTAACAAAGGTACCAAGGTAAACATAATAATCAAGTACAGGTTTTCTTCCAAAGCCTGCTTCCAAATGCTTAAAGGAGCATGATACAAAAACAGGATTATCATGCTCAAGGCAAACGATGCATAGCCAATAACCTTGGACGTACCTGTCACAACCGTAAAACTGAGCGCAATAACTGCTACTAGGAGGATAAGAGCCAGATTATTCATAAAATCAGACTTGATCAACTGATTGCTTAAGTAAACAATTGCCAGACAAAATGTCAGGATGCTGCGAATTCGTGTCAATAGTTCTGCCATTATCTAACTCCATTCTAAGTTTTTTAAGGATCCTTCACCGCTCGCCACAAGGGTCAATTTCATCGCATCTAACTTAGAATTGAGGATAGGTACAGCTAACTTCGACAGTTAGACCATTAATACGAATGACGAGTTTTGTGTTTGCTTGTTAAGGGTATCATGATTAATTCAAAAACGTCAACATAACAGATGCTGCGACATTCTATTTAACATAAGTTTATACTTTCAGATAGTGTAAAAAGAACGCTGGATCCGCACGAGTGCGGTCCAACGTCCCTTTGAGTATACTTATTTTCCATTTTTCTCTTTTTAGATAATGATACAGATTAGGCCTCCGTTACCATCATTGACAATCCTCTGTAAGGTGTCTTGAAGCTTATGTTGAGCATTTTCCGGCATCTTATAGAGCTTATTTTGGATTCCCTCACGAACCAAGTTGTGCAGCGATTTGCCGAAGATATTCGATTCCCAGACCTTCTTCGGATCACTTTCAAACTCATCCAGCATAAACTTGACGAGCTCTTCCGCTTGTTTTTCCGTTCCGATCAAGGGCGTAATTTCTGTCGTGACATCCGCCCTGATGATATGCAGAGACGGTGCGCTTGCTTTGAGCTTGATTCCATAATGTCCTCCCTGTTTAACAAGCTCTGGCTCTTCCAGGAACATTTCTTCAAGTTGAGGAGTAACAACGCCATAGCCATTCACTCGAACTTCTTCAATGGCTTCAGACATCTTATCCCATTCCTTCTTGGCCTTACTATAATCTAACACTAGGCGAAGCAAGGTATGATCTCCTTCAATCTCGAGCCCTGTGAGATCTTCCAACACTGTTTTGAAGAGCCCTTCAATCGCGGTGATTTCGACATTTGCAATACCAGTACCAAGGTTCATTTCCTTCAGGAGGACGTCTTGGGCGTATTCACATTCTGTCAAAGCGTTTAGGGCCTGATCGATGTCACGTAAACGCCGTACCCCTTCGATTGCCTTACGAACACTATCCTCAAAAGCTGCCCGAATCGGATGAACGCTATCGAGTTCCTCTACCCACTTCGGCAGATCAATATTCACTTCCGCTACGGGGAACTCATAGAGAACTTCTTCCAGAATCTGCGTAATATCCTCTGGTTTCATCTCCAGACAATTTAACGGAATCACTGGAACTAGATATTTCTCCTCTAGAGAACGGGCCAGTTCCATCGTCGATTCTGCATAAGGACGGGTTGTATTTAAGAGCACAACAAAGGGTTTTCCTAGCTGACGCAACTCGGTTATTACCCGTTCCTCTGCATCTAAGTAAGATTCTCGTGGAATATCCGTGATTGATCCATCGGTTGTAACGACAATTCCGATCGTGGCATGATCCGTGATAACTTTTCGGGTACCCATTTCAGCGGCATCCTGGAAGGACATGGGTTCGTCACTCCAGGACGTTTTCATCATGCGGGGCTCTTCCCCATCTTCGGTTTCGTACCCAATCGCACCTTCTACATTGTATCCAACACAGTCTACTAGTCGAGCGTTCATGTGAATTGAATCTTTGACGACGATTTCCACGGATTCCGATGGAATAAACTTGGGTTCTGTCGTCGTGATCATTCTTCCTGTCCCACTTTGAGGAAGCTCATCTTTAGCCCGTTCCCGCTCAAACGCATCTAAGATGTTAGGCAAGACCAGGAGATCCATGAAACGTTTGATGAAGGTGGACTTTCCTGTACGGACCGGCCCGACGACACCGAGGTAGATATCGCCCCCTGTACGTTCAGCAATATCCCTAAAAATGTCTAGTTTTTCCATTAGTAATTTTCCCTCCCTTTTGAGTGCTGTCCCAAAATTTGGGGAAGGGCCTCCACCTTATCTCCCCTTCCACCCCCCTGTTAACGCGGCTTCCCGTAAACCGGACTAGCACATTAAGCAATATAAGTATATTGACTCCTTTGGGTAAATATGACACAAAAAAAAACGCAGCAAAGGTTTTTACAACCTCTTCTACGTTTATGAAGCCTAACCGCAAAATATGTGTACTACTTTAACCAGCTCATCTCCACAACTTCTTCAAGTTCATGGCGTTTCCCGCGCATCATTAAATCTGCCACGGCAACTTTGGGATCTGCGCCCTCAAACAAAACTTTATAGGCTTGTTCTGTAATAGGCATAGGAATCTGTTTTTCCGTACTTAGCTGATAGGCTACCCGGGCAGCCTTTACCCCTTCCACGACCATACCCACTTGTTTAAGGACTGCTTCCAGGGAGTTTCCTTTTCCCAGGGACACACCCGCTCGGCGATTACGGCTATGTTGACTTGTACAGGTAACAATGAGATCACCCACACCCGATAACCCCGCAAAGGTTAAGGGATGCCCACCTAGAGCAACGCCCAAACGTGCTATCTCCGCCAATCCTCGAGTCATAAGTGCTGCTTTGGTGTTATCCCCGAACCCTAACCCCTCTGCAATCCCGGTACATAAGGCAATCACATTTTTTAAAGCGCCTCCTAATTCAACCCCGACAACATCCGGATTCGTATACACTCTGAATTTGGGGGTCATGACCAAATCCTGAACCGTTGCCGCAGTCTTGACATCCGAGGCAACCACGACGGTTGTCGGCATATCCCGCCCCACCTCTTCTGCATGGCTGGGGCCTGACAAAACAGCGATGGGATTTTTGGGAAGCTCCTCCGTCAATACCTCTGAGAGACGAAGATGGGTCTGCTCTTCTAAGCCCTTGGCAGTATTGACCACAATACAACCCGGCCTCAAGTAGGGCTTGACCAAACGAGCGGCTTGCCTAACACCATGGGAGGGTACACTGAATACCACGAGATCAGCGTTTAATCGCGCCAGATCCGTTGTCGGCTGGAGACCTTGAGGCAAAGCAACCCCGGGCAAATAACGTGCATTTTCGCGCTGCTTGTCCATAAGCTCCATTTCAGTCGCTTGACGACCAATAAGTGCTACTTGATGACCTGCGTTCGCTAAGAGCACAGCTAGAGCACTTCCCCAGCTTCC
>JAUZPJ010000342.1 GCA_030706025.1 Bacillota bacterium
AAAGTTTATGAACAGACAGGTAAAGCATGTTTAAATTGCCACAATATTATTAAAAAGTCAGTAGTCGGGGGTAGAAATGCGTTTTTCTGCCCTAATTGTCAAAAATGAGCCAAAAACGAATGCCTTTAGAAAAATCTAACGGTATTCGTTTTTTAGTTTTATAGCTCTTTGGCAAAGGCCCCAGCTTCTTTAAGTTTACTGGTGCGAGTATTTACTTCTCCAAAGGAATCAGCATCTACACAGCAGGCAAGAACTACAGGTCTGTGTTTTTATGTATTGGAATTGGTAATTCATTGCAAGCTACTTGCGCTTCTGGAGAATATTTAGGGTAATAATGTTAAATAATACGTAATGTAGAGACGGAATAGTGTGAGAAATTGAGATATTGAGATATTGGAGGGTGCACTCGTGAAAATTTATCGAATCAATATGTCCAATCTTTCGTTTATATCAGAAGAAGTGCCTGAAGAGTGGAAACTACTCGGAGGTCGAGGACTAACTTCGGTTATTGTGGCTAAAGAGGTTGATCCAACTTGCCATCCTTTAGGAAGTAAAAACAAACTAGTGTTTGCGCCAGGGTTACTTGCGGGAACAATGGCTGCTAACTCAGGACGTTTATCGGCAGGAGCTAAAAGCCCTCTGACTGGCGGAATTAAAGAATGTAACTCCGGTGGAACGGCGGCCCAACGACTTGCAAAACTAGGAGTAAAGGCTCTAATTATCGAGGACATTCCAAAGGAAGATAAATGGTACTGTATTCATGTCCATAAAGACGGTGTCAATATCAAAGAAGAAGTCGAACTTCTTGGTAAGGGTAACTATGAAGTAATCCATACTCTAACTTCTAGGTATGGGGAAAACACAGGTGTCATTACGATTGGACAGGCCGGTGAAAATAAAATGTTGGCCGCCAATATTTCTGTCAAGGATCCTAAAGGTCATCTTCGAAGTCTAGGACGAGGTGGACTTGGTGCTGTGATGGGTTCTAAAAGAATTAAGTTCATCACGTTAGATGATAACGATGGGGAAGGAATAAACATCCTGGATAAGGAAACGTTTAAAAATGCGGCAAAGATTTTTAATAAAGGCTTGTTGAGTCATCCTGTGAGTGGAAATGCCTTGCCTAAGTATGGAACGAATGTGCTTGTCAATATTCTTAATGAGGCCGGAGGGTTACCGACTAAGAACTTTAGGATGGGTCAGTTTGAGGGAGCCGAAAAGATCTGTGGCGAAACTATGTATGATACCATCATGAGTAGAAAAGGAGACCCAACCCATGGTTGTCATGTGGGTTGCGTCATTCGTTGTTCTCAGACTTATAACGACGAAGATCATAAATACCTAACCTCCGGTTTCGAATATGAAACAATTTGGGGTTTCGGAGCAGGCTGCACTGTAGACAATCTTGATATCATAGCAAACATTGATCACATCTGTGATGATATCGGTATAGACACTATTGAAACTGCCGGAACTATGATGGTGGCCATGGAAGCCGGTATCCTGCCTTGGGGAGATGGACCCGGAATACTAAAATTATTTAAAGAAGAGATTCAGGAAGGAACACCACTTGGCCGTATTCTTGGCAATGGAGCTGATTTTACGGGTAAAGCATTTGGTGTAACCCGCATTCCGACAGTTAAACGTCAAAGTATACCTGCCTATGACCCACGGTCAGTCAAGGGTATTGGAGTAACATATGCCACGACAACGATGGGGGCCGACCATACTGCAGGGTATTCAGTTACTGCCAATATTTTGAATGTGGGGGGGCGTACTGATCCCTTAGCAAAAGAGGGCCAGGTTGAATTATCTAGAAATTTGCAAATTGCAACGGCTGCAGTCGATAGTGCAGGTTTATGCGTTTTTACAGCCTTTGCGATAATCGATTACGAGCCAATCTCTCATGCTTTGGTTGACATGATTAACGCTCAATACGGCTCGAACTTGTCAGGAGACGATTGGTTTAATATGGGACGAACGGTGCTCAAAACTGAAAGGGCTTTCAATAAAGCAGCTGGATTTACGAATGTTGATGACCGCTTACCGGAATTCTTCAGTGAACCAATACCACCCCATAATGTTACTTGGGATTTTACCGGCGAAGAACTTGATCAAGTGTATAATTTCTAGAAAAACTATACAAGTAAAGGAGGCCTAGCAATGGAAGTCAAGGTAAAGCTCTTTGGAGACCTGCGTGAAGGACGATTTGCAGAAAATAGCACGCAATTAGAGGATAATAGTCGGGTAATCGATGTTATTAAGAAGCACAATTTACCAATAGAGCATGTAGCTATCTGCATGGTCAACAGTCAGCAAGCAGAATTTGGCCAAATTTTGCAAAACCAGGATACGGTTGCGTTTTCTCCACCGGTTGGTGGAATGTAATTCCAATACAAAGGAAGAATTTCAAAAGAGGAGGTTAGCCATCGCTAACCTCCTCTTTTGAATGAATATTATAAAACTATATAAGAGACTATCTAAGGTTAGGCGTAAACCAAAACGTTGCTATTGGATAAGAAAACTGTGTACTTCTTGTTCTGGATGATAGCCGACCATTGTATTATGAGGCTTTCCATCCTTAAATAATATCATGGTAGGAAGATTTTCCACCTGGTATTTATCTCTGACTTCTGGAACCTTGTCGACATTTACATAATAGATTTCAACTTTATCTTCGAGCGTATTGGCAATGTGTTCTACTATTGAATGGAGTCGTTGGCAATCAGGGGATCCTTCTGAACTAAATTCAAGGACAAATGGGGTAGGGTTATTTAAGACTGAAGGCAGTTTACCAGAATAAATTTCTTTAATCATTAGCACACATCCTTTCTTATGCATAATCATAGTCTTCTCAATGGAGGAAAAATATATATCTCATTTTAGTAAAGAAAGAATATTATCTTCTTCATTTTTGATTCTATAACTCTTGTACTATCTAACTCGTTATCCTTAATTGGCCTAAGTAAAAGCTTTATGTGAAAAAGGACATTTGTGTTTATTTCACTGGTGAAGAATTGGACCAGGTGCATCATTGATTCTTGCTCCTGTCATGATCGTAGTATAATTCATAGGCGTTTATGTCACTGATGAATAAGCACCTACCAGATACTAGTAAGCTAACCATTATTATTTCACTAAACAATATTTCAAAAAGAAGGAATTTGTTAAACTGCGCAGAATTAATTATAGGTTAGACATTTTTCATAATGGCTTATTAAGAGGAGGTTAACCATGAGTTTCCGCGTAGCAATTACTGGTTTTGGTAGAATTGGTCGACTTACACTGCGTGCCGCCCTGAATCAAACTCTTCCCTTCGAGGTGGTGGCTAT
>JAUZPJ010000343.1 GCA_030706025.1 Bacillota bacterium
GGATGGTCTCCATAAATAGCTACAATAGAGTTATTAAACAGTCCGTTGGCCTGAAGAGACTTCACGAACTCACCGATACTTTGGTCGGTATAATGGACGGCTTCCAGATAATCTCCGAATAGGGTCCCTTGATAGGGTGCGGCGTCGAGGGACTGGTCCTTCTCCGGTATTTTAAAGGGATAATGGCTAGAGAGAGTAATTAGAAAGGAATAGAAAGGCTGAGGTAATTTTTCCACCTTAGGCGTGCTTTGTTTAAAAAGGGAAGCATCGGCTAACGAAATGCCGATATCTTCATCGTGTATAAAGTCATTCGTATCATGAAGTTCCTGAAATCCTTCGGCACGAGCCATAAGGGTCATATTCCAAAATCCCGGCTTGTTTGCTTCTAAAGCGGTAGTACGGTAGCCTTGTTTTTGTAAGACATTGCCGATAGTGACGTAGTGGTTCATGGGATAGTCTATATAGGCACTTCCCTTGTCCGGAGGATAGAGAGAGACATTCGAGAGAAACTCTGCATCGGAGGTCCCTCCGTTCCATGTTTCCCCAAAGTAGTTCTTAAAATAAAGACTATTACCCAAGAGGCGGTTGAGGTTCGGCGTAATTTCCTGACCATTGATCGTTTTACCGATTACAAATTCCTGCAGGGATTCGACTTGGATAAGAATGAGGTTTTTGCTGCGGGCAATACCGAAGGATGAGTTTGTGACTTCTTGCGGGTGCGTGCTCTTGAACCATGCTGTCAGAGCGGACAGCTCAGTCGCTTGCCAGGGCTGTCCGCCTGTATTGATTGTCAAATCACGCCACAGATCTAAGACGTGAAATTCAATCGTCCCCACACTTTGAGCTATGTAGAGTTTGGTATAGAATGTGTGGGTGATTCCAGGTTGATCGGTTTCTAATTTGCTGCGGGCCTGGAGAGAGAAACCTAGACCACAGGAGAGAAAAATCACTAGGGCTAGTCCTCGTAAAATCAGAACTCGCCGTCGGTTCGATCTTAGAACGGAGACGTTGGCGGTTCTTGTGCAACTAAGGCGATCGCCTTCACCAAGGCTTCCAGGAAGTCTAACCCGTGCGAAGACAGTGTCTTCGGGCGCCAGCCAAGTTTTCTTTAACAGTTTCCAAAAGGCTAGAACGACAAAATCAGCGATCAGTAGGAGATCGATGGGTTTGAGCAGACTCCAAACGGCGGTTTCTGCAAAAAGATAATGCCAAGCGGTGGAAGCGCTGCGCCATGTCATGATATCTTGAAAGTGACGGAAAAAGAGTAGGTCTTGAAGAAAAACAGCGGATAGCCCTATGTCTAGGGTCAACAAGTAAATCTTTCGCCATCGTCGTCCCGTGATAAAGCTGAAGGCCAAGAGAACAGCGAGCGCTCCGATAGTGCCGATCATTTGGCTTTTCCGCTGGAACGGATATTGGTAGTTCAAAGTATAAGAGACTAAGAGAATTTTGGCGATAAAAATTGTCATAAGTAGTACGGAGACAATTATTTGAGGCAGAATAGATCTGGCAGATCGTTTAAGAGTGGATGTGAAGTCGGTCAAACAAGTCATATTTTTCCACCCCCTATAATATTTGAACGGTCAAATCGTACTAATTTAAATGATGGATGATGAATGTTATTGTATCGTATATTCGAGTATACAGCCAAACTTTTTAAAATAATTCATGGTTTAGACCGAAGAATCGAACTTTGGTTTTATTGAACCGTACACCCGCTCTCGTAATTAAGCTTAGAAGCTCATAGTTTATGCAAATACCATTTACAGGTGTTCAGCTCATATTTGAGTTCGTACTGTTTTATAAGTCCATTGATCTCGCTCTGACAACGAAAGATAAACATGCGATTTCCGGCGAGTTTTTCTTCGGAGCGTGTTACGACATGATCAACTTTTACGACGACGTGGGAGTCGTTGCCGGAAGTTAATCGATAGCGAATAGGATTAGGAATTCCCTCTCGAGTAAACCAAGCGATCATTTCGATCGGTTGCATTAAAATTCTCAAAATCTCTCACCCACCTTCTAGGAGATTTGCTGCTATTTCTAGATTTGTACGATGTCATGGATCCACTTTATCAGAACGAACGTTCCATGTAAAGAGTATATATGTTTCTGGGCCTAAGTATACCAATTTATAAGATAATAAGCATTTTGGTTATGAACATGTCTCTTAAATATGACATATCGATAACTTGAAATAAGAAAGGTTAATGGTATCCATATTGACTTGTTATGGCATAGATGTTAATCTTTACTTGTTTAGGATTTATAACAAGTTTTGTATAAAATTTACAAGTTATTAAGGAGGTCGAGTTATGTTTAAAAGAGTATTAGTGCCAACAGATGCCTCAGAGTATTCCCGGCGGGCGTTGAAGAATGCTCTGGAGATAGCCCGGCAAATTCACGCGGAAGTTGAACTTTTGTATGTTATGGCTCCCCCGGAAGCGTACTGGGGCCCTTATGTAGCTCGCAGCTTTGAAATTTCAACTCAGGAAATTGAACAAGGAGGAGAGCGTGTTTTAGAAAACACACTTGAGGGGCTTGATATTGGTGGAGTTTCCTTGAAAACGAAAAAGCTTCAAGGACATCCTGCGACTCTAATAATAGAAGAAGTTAAGAAAGAGAACATAGACTTAATCGTTATGGGAAGTCGTGGTTACGGGCCGATCGCAGGCTCCATTTTGGGTAGTGTCAGTCAGCGCGTCCTGCAGCGAGCGGGTTGTTGTGTTTTGATTGTCAAATAAAATGAGAAACCATTATTGGACGTATAAATTATTGTTAGATGAAGAAGGATTATATTAGCTTGTGTAGAATATTACATGCAAAGTCAAGTTATCTGAACGATTACGAGGAGGTTAGTTATGTTTAAGAAGATATTGGTGCCAACAGATGCCTCTGAATATTCGCGTCGCGCATTAAAAACTGCTTTGGATCTGGCCCGGACATTCCGCGCGGAAGTGGAGCTTCTTTTCGTTACGTATATTCCGGAGGCGTATTGGAGTTATTCTACAGCCGCTAGTTTATTAGTTCCTCCTGAACAAATCGAACAAGGAGGAGAACTTGCATTGGAAGCGACACTCGAGGGAATGGATGTCACGGGTGTTCCTTTTACGAAGAAAAAAATGCAAGGTCACCCGGCAAGCATAATTATCGACGAAGCCGTTAAAGAGAACATTGACTTGATTATCATGGGGAGTCACGGTTACGGCCCAATTGCCGGCACTGTGTTAGGTAGTGTCAGTCAGCGTGTCCTCCAAAGGGCGGAATGTCCAGTTATGATCGTTAAATTAGAAGAAGCTAGTAAAGGCTGTTGACATTAATTAGTCAAC
>JAUZPJ010000344.1 GCA_030706025.1 Bacillota bacterium
CTACTGTCTCCTTCATGATCCGTAGTAGCTTCATCGAACGAGGTAAGCGTTAAAATCTGGGCTTGGAGCAAAACCCCTTCTATTTCCTTTATATCTACCTTTAGCAGCTCAGCCACTTCTTCCACTGTGGCAGCCCGTCCTTGCCGATATTCTAACTCAGCAAAAGCATCCTGAACCCGTTTCACTTTCTGCCTAGCTGAATGAGGAACCCAATCCATAATTCGAAGGCCGTCGATCATGGCCCCGCGAATACGGATCGAGGCGTAGGTTTCAAACTTACAGCCACGAGCGGTTTCAAACCGTTCCAAGGCATCAAGGAGCCCAAAGACACCATAGCCAATAATATCATCCTCCTCAACATGGGAAGGGAGGGACATTGCAAGTCGACCCGCAATGCGCTTAACTAAAGGTAAGTATTGTTCAATTTGTTCCTGTTTCCAAGGTCCACGCGAAGCAGATCCATAGGCTTTCGGTACCAAGTCTTACTCACCCCCATAATCGATGTTCGTGGTTCGAACTTCGAATATCGAACCACGACTTAGCCCCAACCCATACGGCGCACAATTTCTGCCTGTTGCTCCCCATCCAGGACACCCTCACTTAGACTTGGAGCAACCTGTCCCGGAAAAGCCGTATCTATTGCCTGAGGAGCTAGGACGTCCTTATCACCAACAGAGACGTCAACCAAACCACCACGTTCGGAAACTGCTTCGGTTGGTCCATTCTGGAGAGACGGAAGGGCAGTTCTTTCGAACAAACTCCAACTTCCGAGCAACAAGAGAAACATACCCCCAAAGGAAACTCCAGCCCGGACTATGACATCAAACAATTTCACAGCATTAATCCAGCTCAGTACAACGACAATCATCATCGTAACAAAGGAGAAACGAAAGGCCCAAACTCGAACAAATTGAGTGTTTTGTGAAGTCATCAGATCACCTTTTCGCCTTGATTTATCGTTCGAATATGTAGTTGCCCGGTTCCCACATCAAAATGTATTGTTCGTCCAAAACTTCCTCCCACATCCGCAATGAGCAGAGGAATTCCATTCTTCTTTAGTTGGTGCTCCACCGCCTCAGCGTTGCGTTCCCCAATCTTAAGAACCGGTGGTTTGCCAGGAAACGAAAACATTTGAGCTCCACCCGCCATTTTGGCCCTTAAACGTGAACGATTGGCCCCCATAGCATGAATCTCCTTAAGTAATAAGTCAATCGCTGTATCCGCGTATTTTGCCGGATTACCCCCTAGACTCCCATTGGCGGTCGGCAACATAATGTGTGCCATCCCACCTACTTTTAAATACGGGTCATGAACACAAATTCCAATACAGGACCCTAATCCAGCCGTTAATAAAATGTCAGGCGCTTTTGCCGTTTTGAAATCAGCCATCCCAACACTGATTACATTACTCATACTCCCATAGCTCCCAACAATTTTTTCAACGACCCATCATCAGGCAAATACATAAATTGTCCTTCAATCATCGGTATTCCTGAAAGTTGCGTGTCAATGAATAACACCGTATCTTCAAGCACGCCCTCTTCAAGGAAAATAGCATCCAAACTCGCACCGATCATATCAACAGCCAAAGCAGGTACAGAAGGCTGCAAAGGAATCCCAGAAAATTGAGTCAAGGCAATAAGGAACGAACTCACCAAGATATTCCCAATTTCTCTCAAAGCAGACTGCGTCATCTCATCCGCATAAAGATCCATAGGATCATTTGTCCCAAATAAAGCCTGCACAATGATTTCAGCACTCTCTACTGGAAAGAAAAAAACTGCTTTTCCCGGGGCTGCACCTTCAACTTTTACATAGATTACGGCCTGGGGTGTATCAAGTTGACCCACGAGAGAGCTGACTTGTTCAAAGGGGATCGCCCAAACCTCCGGGACCGACATCTCTATTCGACGCTGAAGTAACGTTGACAACGCTGTCGCCGCGTGACCCGAACCGATGTTTCCAATTTCACGCAAGGCATCCAGTTGGATTTGAGTAATCTCCATACTTTAAACCAATCCTTTCTTGCGCATCGACCTCTGGATATCAAAAACACAGCGAATGATTCGATCTCTCTCCCTTTCCGTGATCTCATGAAATTCTACCGAAATACAGTACCGTTTGCTGTCCTCGATCAATTCAGATCGGCACACCCGGACTGGGGACTGAATCTCTCCGACGGGCAGGGTTAAATGAGCATAGAGTAACGAGTTATTCTCCACACGTTCCGTTGTTGTAAAGCGCATTCCCCCACCACTCAAATCAAGCATCGTCCCTTTGTATACATCGCTGAGCCCTTCCCGAGTCACACTCTGAAACGTGACAGGGTAGAAGGCAGGAACTCGAACAAAGTTGCGCCGCTGAACTTTAGATATTGAATCAGGCATCTCCAAGACAAATAATGAAACCGGAACCGCTATTCGCCGCATTATTTTAGCCTCAAAAGAATAAGCTGACACTTCATCCCAAAATGTAATTTTCACCTTCGTCCCTTCACGCAAAGGGATTACTTCTCCTTTATTATTAAACAACCCACCAACCGCAAGAAGTCTCTCCCCAACTTCCTCGATACGTGTCCGAAATTTTCCCGCATACTCGCCTTCCAGTACTGCGAGTTCGACGGATAGCCCCGGCAAGAGCTTCTTCGTATTAGCCAAATCCCTTCCCCCCTTTGAAGAAGAATATGTGCACTAAATTTCGATAACTCAAAATGAACGAAGTAAGGTACTAAGAAAGCCCCGAATACCACCCGCTTGACGAGGTGGACTAAGATGAATCCCGTTAACTATTCCTGCAACCCATTGAATGCACCGATACGCTGGACTTTCTGGGTAACTAATTCCCAGTGGTATTTGCTGCATAACCGCACGTCCCATGAGGGGATCATCATAAACCCAACCAAGTAAATTGAGCGAACCATGTAGGAATTTGCTAACGGCAACTTCCAATCGTTTATACGTGGCCAGTGCGTCTGCCTCAGTTCTTACTCGGTTAATGACAACGTGAATGGGTACCTCACCCGCTTCTTGCCGTAAAGTCTTCAGCAAACCATAAGCATCGGTCAAAGCAGTGGGTTCCGGAGTTATTACCATAATAATGTCGTCCGCAGCTTGCAAGAAATTAATGACGGTATGACCGAGGCCAGCTCCAGTATCTATAATTAATAAATCAGCCATGTTTTCCAGTCGGCCAAGATTGACCACGACATTTGCCAATTGATCCCGTTTTAAATTGGCAAGTCCCTGCACACCAGAGCCTCCTGGAATAATACCAATCCCACGCGGTCCAGTTAGAAGAATCTCCTCAATCGTCTTTTCACCCGATAA
>JAUZPJ010000345.1 GCA_030706025.1 Bacillota bacterium
AGCGGGCGTCTACTTCGATCTGCAGGGGCAGATCGGAGTAGACCTCCGGCCAATTGCTCTTCACCTCACGCCAAAGTTCAAGATGCGAAGCATGTAAACGGTCAGCCACATTGAAGACGTCCAATTTCTCTTGCTGGGTATACTCAATCATTTCCCTTAAATGCTTGCTATAATTTTCGTTAACGCTTTCTTCCAAAGCCTTGATATCCTGCTCGCCTGCCAACTTAACCGAACAGGTATCTTCGGCCAGCTCAAATTCTAAATTGACCTTAACCGACAGCATAAGGCCTTTGTCCGAGGGGATTGCTTCAATTTTCGGGGGGTTGCCCATGAGGGTTACTGTTAATTTCCCTTCCGGGCAAAAGGGTGAAGTTTTGAGTGGAAAATCTGTACGGGGATAACCTTGGGTAAAACAGCTATAACACTCCCCATCTTGGGGGGATAAATACCCAACCAGTCGGTCTTGGTTGAACAGGGCGGTATTGGAAACCTTCCATCCTTCCATTTCATAGTCCTTAGGCAGCTTCGGAGGACTTTCAATTTTGGCACTTGTCAGAACTTGCATGCCGCTGTCACTATGATATTTAACCAGAAAATCATTGAGATTCGTGATTTGTAGGGCGTGTTTTTTGACCATTTCCTCTAAGCCAATAGTTGGATATTTTATCATGGGGTTTTGAACAGCCAACATGTCCCTGGCCGATCCCTGTGTAATGATCAACCAAGAGGAGTCTATGCTCCAGAAGTGACGGGCATAATAATCAAGATAGGGCATGATTCCATCCTTGGCTGCATCTTCCGAGATAAACACAACTTCCAGATGTCCGCCGTAAATCAAGCGGGGAAGCTTGGCATGGTAGTCTTTAATTGCTTCGGCGATTGTTTTGCCTTCCCCGGTGACAAGAAAAAACGGGGCGTTGGAATTGGAGGAACTTTTATCCGAGGGACTTTTACCATTGGAACCCTGTTCAGGAGTAATGACTTGAAAAGTTATCAGAAAATGATCACCCACTTTGTCAACTGACTCTCCGAGGAGGATAAATTCATCATTAAGTTCATGGGCACTCCAACAGCCTGGAAGGATGATTAAACTAAAAAGAGTCAGGACTAATAGAGATGCGGTTCGTTTTCTCTGGGACGGCATGTTATTTCCTCCTTCTGGGAGAGGAGAGTTCGCTTTGGATTCTTTGTGGCTTTCGCTTGAGAGTGCTCCATGGTGCGCGCACAAAAATATCACTCCATTCTTTCCAATGGAAGTTGGATACCGGTGATAAGTAAGGTACGCCGATACTCTCGAGGGAAGAAACATGAAGGAGAATAGCACTGGTACCTAGTAAAAAGCCGTAGAGTCCGAGGAAAGAGGAGACAAGGACGAGAAAATAAGAGGACATACGGGCTGTCCCACGTAAATCTTCGTTAGGGATAGCAAAGGTGGCGACAGCGGTTAAGGCTACTACAATGACCATGATGGGAGAAATGATCCCCGCCGAAACAGCGGCTTCACCCATAACCAAAGCTCCAACGATACCAATAGCAGGGCCGATTGTTCTGGGTAAACGCAGGGTAGCCTCCCGAAAGATATCCAATGTTATTAGCATAGTGATAATTTCCAGGATAGTGGGGATAGGGACTCTTTCCCGGGCAATGGTGAGGGAAAGAAGGAACCGCAGAGGAAGCAGCTGTGGGTGAAAGACAGTACCAATAAGGTAAAGGGCTGGTAAGGAGATTGCAATTAAATAAGATAAATAGCGGAGAAGACGAATAACACTGCTGATTAAATAATTTTGGAAGTAATCGTCAGGTGCGTGGAAAAAATGCCATAAAACTGTTGGAAGTAATAAAGCAAATGGACTCCCCTCCACCAGAATAGCCGCCCTGCCTTCGGTCAGGGCAGCTATCGTTCTATCTGGTCGTTCGGTGGATTGAATGAGTGGGAAAGGGGACCATGTATCTTCAGAGAGAAATTCCATTAAGTATCCCGATTCTTGCACACTGCGTAGATTGGTTGAAGTAAGACGCCTGCGGACTTCCTCTAAGACTTCAGTTTGAATGACACCCTCCAGGTAGATAAGGGTAACTGTAGTGCGTGATTCCTGACCAAGAATTAATGTATTTATTTTTAGTTTTGGATCTTTGAACCGGCTACGAATAATTGCTAGATTCGGCCCAATCTCTTCCGCAAAGGCCTCCAAAGGTCCGCGGATCACAGTTTCCGTCTCGGGTTTTTCAATTGAACGGGCTTCGACCTTAGCAGTGTTTGCAATATATCCTTCGTTTATCCCTTCAAGAAGAATTAGAGTATGTCCCGCCAAAATCTCCAGAGTGATATCTGACCATTGTGTATAAACCGATTCGGGTACAAAAGGTAGTTGAGTGGTAATGGCTTTGCCCCAAAATGATTGTTCAGAGGGAAGATTAAGGGAGAATAGATTCGGTAAAATAGTCTGACTGATAAATTGACTATCTGCAAGGAAATAAGAATAAATAATGTATCCCTCTGTGTCTGAGGCAGTTGTAAAGGAACGGTAAGTAATATCGTCGCATTCTCGGAATAGGGATTTGAGTTCACCGATATTCTCCGCCAAGGAATTTGAAAGTGCCTGTACAGACATGAATTCACCTTCCTCTATTAAGGTAAAATCTTCGTTAGAGTAATTATTACTAAAAATATTTATTAATAGGTGTTACTTTGTATTATGGAATAGGAAGGAAAAATTATGTAACGTTAGAGGGCTTTTTTTCAAGTTATCCGTAGAAGAAATTTAGGTTATTGAAAGGTTTATGTAACGATAAATTGAAAAAATTAGTCCCATGCCTTGGAAAGTTCAAGGAGCCTTCGAATAGATGAACTCTATTCGAAGGCTCCTTTTTAACTGCATACTAAAACGAAGATTATAATTATGAAACGGATGCAAGAGGAGAGGTTGTTTTCTTAAGGGTACAAAACTGTGCTTCTTCCGCTCGAAGAATAAACTGAATAGCTTCTAAAAACTTGTTTTGTTTTTCGCGGGCATTGGTATAGACGTGAGCTTCCGCAAGGTGTGTCAAGATTTCGGGCTGAATTGAAATGAGAATTCCTTCTTCCGTACCCGTATATTGAAAATGATAAACATGTTCTTTTGTTTCGTTTACCCGCAAATTTCCACGTCCGTAAGTTGCTCGGTTTAAGATTTGAAAAGCGTCAAGGGCACAGGAATGGGTAGAGGCTGTGACTGTTAATTCAGAACTCGGAGTAGGACGAATACCCAATTCGCGCATAGCAATTTGGGCCACCCTAAAACCAACTGAAATTTCTGGGCAGGTATGGCCGTGAAAATC
>JAUZPJ010000346.1 GCA_030706025.1 Bacillota bacterium
ATCATGATCACGCTAAGCAATCCCGCCGTTACCGCACCGGATTCACCAGAGATCACTTTTGGATCTCCAAGCAATGGATTAGCTAACACTCGCATTCCTCTTGCCGCAACCCAATCCGGGCTAGAAACAAACATGTCGCTGTAATCTCTCAAGATATTCCATCCGATCAAGTTAGGTTCTCCACAGGCGAGTCCTGCCATAACAGTAGCCATGTCTCCGCCAACCACTCGGGGTTTCCCATCAGCTGCAAGTGCGGATTTATATAAGCAATCCGCTTGATTGGCCTCTACAATGACTGTTTTTGGGCAATCCTCATTAAATAACGACGTAAAATACCCTTGTACAGACCCCGCCAAGGCACCTACTCCTGCCTGAACAAAAATATGGGTAGGTTTATCGATACCAAAGTTATTAAGCTGGTCTAAAGACTCAGCCGACATTGTTCCATAGCCTTGCATGATCCAGCTAGGTATCTCCTCATACCCTTCCCAAGACGTATCTTGTACAACAACCCAACCATGCTTTTCAGCCTCTTCAGCTGTCATACGTACGGCATCATCGTAATTCATGTCCGTGATCTCAGCCTGTGCGCCTTCATACCTAATTCTCTCAAGCCGATATTGAGAAGATCCTTTGGGCATATAGACCACTGATTTTTGACGCAATTGTCGAGCTGTCCAAGCAATTCCACGACCATGATTTCCGTCAGTCGTGGTAGCAAAGGTGATATCACCTAATTTCTCCTTAACTTCAGGGGAAGTTAGAACTTCAAAGGGTAGTTCACTAATATCTTTGTTGAGTTGACGAGCTAGGTATCTCCCAATAGCATATGAACCACCAAGGGCCTTAAACGCATTTAAACCAAACCGATAAGACTCATCT
This sequence comes from Bacillota bacterium, assembly GCA_030706025.1. Lineage (GTDB taxonomy): Bacteria > Bacillota > Desulfitobacteriia > Desulfitobacteriales > Desulfitobacteriaceae > Desulfosporosinus. Next base: position 883 of record JAUZPJ010000346.1, read on the forward strand.
TTAACATAGATTCCACCAACGCCTATATTGTTTGCAAGTTTATTTAGTTGACGAAGCGGGGTGGGTTGATAATCAGGAAATGTCCTATGAAAATTTATTGCCTTATCTATTGCTTTTTTGTTAAAAAGCTCAGTTGATACACCCGTACCATTCTTCTTCACCATACTATTTTGTATCCATTTGATTGTTTCATTCATTTTATAACTCTCTCCTTTTTTCATATTGTGCAATAAAACAAACTATTTAATACGATATTAAAAAAACAATTGCTTGCTTTTTATCTGTTAACTCTATATCTCCCCCTAAACTATTTATCGACCACAGTTGATAACAATATGCAATTATTGTGCCAATTAATAATTATGAACGGGCAAAACAAAAAACTCCAGCCGGTTAGACTGGAGTCCTAAATGTTTATATAATCTAACTATAATTTTTAAAGTATTTTAAAGCCGACGATAAAAATTATCAGCAGGAGAATTCCTAGACCCAAGGAATAACCAATAAGCTTTTTCTCAACTGGAAGCAGATCATACCATTCCTCTGCTTGCGCTTGCATTTCGGCCTTCACATTTGGCTGTTGTCCCGCATTCAAGTTAAGTTCTGCCATGAGATGCACCTCCTTATCGATCTTATTAAACCTAGCCGGTTATAACCGGAGGCATGATACCATTGTAGAAAATCCACGAAATTAAAAGACCGACCCAGAGGATAAAGCCAAATAGACAGACGGCATAGACCACGACGATCTTGCCCATTCCTTCGGCCCATAACTTACGTACATTAGTAATTAGACCAATGGAGAAAAAGGTCAGTGTAAAGTAAATTCCGCGCAAACCGTTAGCTTGATCGGCAGCCGCTGTAGCAGCTTTGGTCAAGTGGGGAGCCGACAAGCCTATCAATAGAAGAATCAGGAATGTAGCGGCGTAACCAATGACGAATTTAGGGAACCTCTCCCAGATTTCTCCTGCAGTAACCTTCGATGCTTGGTTGCTATTCTTGTCAATCCGGAATACAGACCAAACCACCGCGAGGATAAAGGCCCAAATCCCGATGAAAATATCAATAAATACTTTAGTTACGGTAGTAACCGTCAGGATCCAGCCCGGTTCCCACTTTACTCCATTCACAGCGAAGGCTTTAGCCGAGATCAGCGCTTCGGTGATTGCCCCGCTGGCGACCGCGCCGCCGTCACTTTTTACAGCCAGCCCCATCCAGGCTCCAGCAACCATCGGCTGGTTATACAGAAAACTTTGGGCTAGCCAAGGTAGAAATAGAAGTTCCACAGCAACGAAGACGATAATTACCGAAGAAAGAATAATCGGAACCTGAGGTCGGGACCTGATTGCCCCACCGGTAGCGATAGCTGCTGCCACGCCGCAGATAGAAATCCCGGATGCCAGAGGAGCGGCCCATTCCGGCGTCATTTTGAAAAATTTCCGTGAAACAAAATAGACGATAGGCCAGTAAATAAGATATGCTTCCGCAATAGCACAAAGTCCGCGAACAATCACAGTCGAAGCCAGGTTCATAGAGCCAAGAGCCTTGATCCCTAAGGTCGCACCCAAAATCACAATCCCGGTCTTAATAAACAACTCGGGCCGGGCTGCTTCTTCCAGAAATTTCGCCAGGCCCGTCCAGAAGTTACCAATTAAAAGGCCGACGATAAGTGCAATAATAAAGCCAGCTTCAGGAGTAAGCCCCAATGACCAATTAATTTTTAGGCTAGCATACGAGTTTTTGGTTGCGGCGATATACGCGTAGCTCCCAACCCAATAGGAGCCATAAGCCAAAGCAAAAATAATGGTAAATCCCGCGATAAATCTCTTAACGTTCCAGCCCATAAAGGCAGCTCCGATAGTCGTGGTAATCAAGAAGAATAAATAAGTCAGCAACAGCGAAACCCATCCGGGCATATACGCATATGTTTTGGATAAGGGTGCCAGTGAATTCGAAACACTGAGCCAGACATTGGTTTTAACAGCCCAACCTAAGAGATCCTTTCCAAAGAGCTGGCCCAAGCCAAGGAGAAACACCAGACCTCCAATCCAGACGGCCCACCAGTCCTCGGTCTTAAGCAACCCAGACGAGGTGCTTTTTTGGTTCATTTTTTTCACTCCTTACTTAAAATAATGTACTTATGAAATATTCACGAAAATAACTTTCTCACCCCCTTTCTTCCCCTTCATTTCATATTCTCTACTTAAGAGATTATGCCGCAATTGCTTTTTTATTTCACAAGTACAAAAAATACGTAAGTTCTTAAACTGATAATACAATAAAAATATCGATAAATTAGAATTAGAAATGTGACGTAGAAAACTTAATAATTCCATGTAATTTAATTATCGCACAAGCCTTCCGCAAACTATGGGGATTTATGTCTACTACAAAAACTGATCTTTTTTCTCTTTTTAAGCATTAAGAGCATAAT
>JAUZPJ010000347.1 GCA_030706025.1 Bacillota bacterium
CGACGCGGTACATTTGACTCCTCCTCAATGTCTTGAAAATTTTCTTATAGTTTCAAAAAGTTAGTTCTATATCTTTGAAGTTAATTCGATATCTTTGCGCCTTTTTCCTTCAAATTTATGAATTTATAATGAAAGATTTGAAATATGAAAAAACTAGCAACATGGTTCACATCAATCATTACCCTGAGTTTTAGACGAGTTAGTTTCCTCATCAAGTGAGTCACAAAGGGAGTCCGCTTGTGCGTGCAAAACATCATCTTTACGCTTTGTTTTCGTGGCGCTATCAACAACGCGGTCAAGAACTCCATTAACAAATTTGGCGGATTCCACACCACCAAAACGCTTCGCTAATTCAATGGCCTCATTAAGACTTACTCGACCCGGAATATCCTCACGGAATAGAACTTCATACGCAGCAAGACGTATTACATTCCGATCTACATTCGCCATACGGCTAATAGTCCAATCCTGGGCCAATGATGCTATTAATTGGTCGATTTCAGCAAGATGTGCTAAGGTTCCATCGACCAATTCTTGGGCAAACCCCCTACTAGCCTCAGGGACTCCAAACTCCTGAGCCCACCGTTGAACTTCTTCTGAGGTAATCATTGGTTCTTTGGCTAGATCCCTTTGAAAGAGTACTTGCAATGCTGTTTCACGGGCTAATCTTCGACTCAAGGGAATTCCTCCTAGAACTTATTAAAATTTTTTTCAAACCAAGTTGTAATATCTTGATGATCATCTTGGCGTTTGCCTAAGACAAATCCGGTAACAGCAAATAAGGTTAATGCCAATGTACGCCAAAAACCTAACGTGACGATAAGTAAACCCAGCAAAAAACCGAAGGAGGTCCCTATAAGTTTACCAGGGTGATTATCGATAGCCCAAGCTAAAAAATGCGAAATCTTCTCACTTATCTTTGACCAAAATTCCGTCATCGAACACGTACCGAGCGCGTTTTTTCAAGACGACGCACAAGCACTTTCACCCCTGTCACAATAATTCCAGTATAAAGTTCGACATCCTGCTTAACCTTCGCCAGTAATTCTTCAGATGTTTTGGGAATTAGAACTCCCTGCTCAAATTGGCAAGCAACCATTATCTGTAGTCCATTTTCATGCTCCTTAAGGCTTGATTGAACCTCTAATACGCCCGGCAGTGCTGTTGCACTACGTGCAATAATCTCCCTTAAGGCACCCTGAGAGATCCGAACTTCCCCTCCCTTGGAAGATGTACGAAAGGACCGTTCGGTATTTTCGCGTGGTCGTACAAACAAAAGCAAACCCAACAAGAGCAAAACTCCCGCCATAACAGTGCTTTCCCAGGGGTGTGCCTTTAACCACTCCAACCCTTGAACTAACAAAAGATAAGGAAGCTCCCATCCTGTAGCCATGGCTAATATCCAAAGAGCTCCGAAAATCAGAAGGAGCCCTAATGCATAGGCAACCATTTGTCGTCCCCTCTTTCAGAAACCCCCCTGGTTTTTCCAGGGGGGCAGAGTCTACTTTAGACGGAAATCTTCTTCTTTGGTCTCAGGTAACGGTTTGAAATTTACACCTTGTACATGAACATTTGCCTCTACGACTTTAAGTCCTGTCATACCTTCAATTGCTTCCTTCACTGACGTTTGAACATTAAAAGCAACGTCAGGGATCGATACGCCGTACTCTACCACAATAAAAAGGTCCACGGCGACCTCATGTTCGCCGACTTCAACCTTTACGCCTTTGGAAAGGTTCTTATTTCGTCCTAACATGTGGGCGAGGTCTCCCACAATCCCCCCACTCATACCAACTACACCCTCTACCTCGGAAGCAGCTAACCCGGCGATGACTTCCACCACTTCATCGGCGATCCGAATAGAACCGAGAGAATTATCCGTTCCCAAGCTTTCCACGTCGTCACCTCCTAAAGTCGAAGTTTGCACATCTCACTTCGAACATTTCGCCTAGATAATTCAACAAAACTTCAGATGGAGATATATCCACCTGAAGTATGTTTACTTTATCCAATATTATGTTGCCATTATAACAAATCCAGGCAGTTCTGGCAAAGACAATCGATGATACGATTCTATTCGCCTAAGATACGCCGTTGAATAAAATTCGTGTATACTTCTCCACGACGGTAAAAGGCATTTTCTAACACCTTTAACTGAAACGGAATCGTCGTAGATATCCCTTCAATCACAAACTCTTCAAGGGCTCGTTGCATGCGAGCAATCGCTTCCTGCCTCGTTGCACCCCAAACAATCAATTTCCCAACCATTGAATCGTAATAGCGCGAAACTGTATATCCTTGGTACACTGCACTATCCACTCGAACTCCCGGCCCGCCAGGAACATGATAGATGTTTATCATTCCCGGTGAAGGCATAAAGTTTTTATCTGGATCCTCTGCATTTATACGGCATTCGATTGCCCAGCCCCGGATTTGAATATCTCCTTGCGTCATGCCCAATGGTTCCCCAGACGCTAAGCGAATTTGTTCTTTGACTAAGTCAAGCCCTGTTACCAACTCGGTTACCGGATGCTCAACCTGTATCCGAGTATTCATTTCTATAAAATAGTAGTTTCCGTGCCGATCTAGCAAAAATTCAATTGTACCAGCACCTGAATATTGGGCTGATTTAGCTGCCTTGACGGCAATGGCGCCCATTTCCGCCCTTAATTTTGGATTCATGGCACTTGAAGGCGCCTCTTCGAGAAGTTTTTGGTGGCGGCGCTGTAAAGAACAATCCCGTTCTCCCAAATGGACCACATTGCCATATTTATCACCTAGTATTTGAAATTCAATATGTCTGGGTTCTTCTACATATTTTTCAAGGTAAACGTCCGAGTTACCGAAGGCCGCCTTAGCTTCACTTTGAGCTGCTTGAAGTGCTTTACTCAATTCTTTAGAATTTTGGGCTACCCTCATTCCTTTGCCCCCGCCACCTGCAGAGGCTTTAATCAAAACAGGATACCCAATGTCTTCTGCAACTGTCGCAGCTAATTCTTCATCTTTAATAATTTCCTTCGACCCAGGTACTACAGGAACGCCAGCCTCAATCATGGTTTTACGTGCTCTAGCCTTATCTCCCATCGTTTCAATAGCCTCAGGTGACGGTCCAATAAAGGTTATGCCGCAAGACTCACAGATCTCAGCAAAACGCGCATTTTCAGATAAAAAGCCATACCCAGGATGAATAGCATCAACGCCTGTTAATTCAGCAGCGCTTATAATGTTCGGGATATTGAGATAGCTCTTGGCACTTGCTACCGGTCCAATGCATACAGCCTCATCCGCGGCTTTCACGTGCATTGCCTCACGA
>JAUZPJ010000348.1 GCA_030706025.1 Bacillota bacterium
TAAAGTCGGGGAAATGCTCGATAAACTGGCTAATATAAGCGAAGTTAACGTAAATTCAGTGAACTACTCTATTGAAGATCCTGCAAACTATAAAAAGCAGGTAATCGCTTCGGCGATCGCCGAGGCGAAGCAAAATATTCTTTATAGTGCAGAGGCCTTGGGTGTGAAACTGGATAAATTAAATTATCTAACTATAAATTTTAATTCCAATTCCGGTTATCAGACGTTTCCTAGAATCCCTGTTGCACTTAAAGATTCTTCGATATCCCAGCCGCAAAATCCAGACAAAATAACCATTTCGGCTACAGCAATTATGTCTTATTTGATCCAGCAGTAAGAATTCACGAAATTCAAGGATTTCTTCTGTGACTTACTTGAAAATCTATTCGGATTATAATAAACTTAATCTAACTATATAAGCCAATTCTATTAAGGTGCCCGTTAAAGGGAGAATAGGGAATTCGAGAATAGTCTTATTGAGGCTATAAACGGAGCGGACCCACCACTGTAATCGGCGAGCTATTGAGTGGCCACTGGCATAAGCTGGGAAGGCCCTAGAAATTAGCAATGACCCGTTAGCCAGGAGACCTGCCTTATTATTATTGTCGTCGAGGATGAAGGTAAAGTCCTATGATCAAATTCTAATTTGATTGTAGGGCTTTTTTATTTTAAAAAAGCGAGGCGAATGAAAAGAGACCAAACTTGCCCAATGTTGTGAAGTAACAATCATTGAATGTACATACAAGCTGTCGTAAGTTTAAATTCAAAGGAGTTTTATTTTATGTTAAAAGGAAAAAAGGTTGTCGTTATTGGTGACCGGGATGGGATTCCGGCTCAATCTTTGGAGGAGTGTGTCATTAGTGCTGGCGGAGAAGTAATTTATGCAATGACACATTGTTACGTTTGAACATCGGCTGGAGCAATGGATCAAGAAAATCAGGCTCAAATACGAGCACTTGCTCAAAAGTACGGTGATGAGGAACTAATTGCTGTACTCGGTAGTGCGGATCCTGAAATGGCGGTTATTGCAGCTGAAACGGTAGCAGGCGGTAACCTTACGTATGTTGATTCGTTTGCGGGGGCCCAGTTAGGGCTTAAAGCTTATCATATCGTAGAACTCAAAGAATATATTGATCAGCAAGTCTATTTACGACATATGGAAATGATCGAAATGATCCTTGATATCTCAAGAATTATTAATGAGGTCTCGTCCGTACGGAAACGTTGCTTCACATTGGAAGTGGGCCTATGAAGTATCCAGTCATCAAAGGGGCAGGCTATGCGTTAATTCAAACACCCGGACTTCTTCTGCAGCAAGCAAACTTAGAGGGTTCATCGTTAAGTCATTTTCTTGCGGATCAACTGCGGAGTTTTGATAGTGTGGTCCGTTATCCACCGAATCAAGCGTTTATCGGTAATCTTTTACCCGAGGATTTATCAAATATTCCCCGACCTTGGTATAATAACTCTTTGCCCAACGCAAAGCGCCAAGGTCACTTCGGTGAAATTTTCCCTGAGGACGAATTACTGGGCTTGTTAGACGTGGTTGATGTTTACGGACTCGTGTTCTTAGAAGCAGGATTTAAGCAGACCGTCTTACAAAAACTTCGTTCTCATCCTGCTTTAGGTATGCTTAAAGGGATAACAATAGCTCAAGATAATAGCTTCTACTACAAAGAAATCGAAGAGATGATTAAAACATGTGAAGCCCTGCCACTGACCTTTGAGGGAAGAGTTATCGGGTGTGTCCGGAAGGCGAATGCGTCGGATTCTAATTTAGCGGCATCTAGGGTATTGGAAAACCTTACGACAAAAGCTTCAGCCGTAGCGGCTCTCCAACTCCTTCTTTGGAAGTCAGGACTTAAGCCCCAGGACGTTGACTATATTATCGAATCTTCTGAGGAGGCCTGTGGAGACCTTCGACAGAAGGGAGGCGGAAGTTTTGCCAAGTCTATCGCCGAAACCTGTTCCTGTTCCAATGCTACTGGAGCCGATACTCGTGCATTTTGTGCCGCCCCAGTGCATGCGTTGCTGCAAGGCGCAGCGTTAGTTCAGTCTGGTATCTTTAAAAATGTCATTGTGGTTGCTGGGGGATGCAGCGCAAAACTCGGGCTCAATGCTGGTATTCACCTTGAACATGGGATGCCCATATTAGAAGACATGCTGGGAGCATTTGCATTTCATATTAGTAACGATGACGGGATAAACCCAATCGTGCGTACTGATCTGATCGGTAGGATGAATGTTGGCTGCAGTGATTCGCCTCAACAGGTTTATCATTCTCTTGTCTCTGAGCCTTTAACAAAAGGTGGATATAAGATTTCTGATATCGATCGTTATGCTGCAGAACTTGTGAATCCGGAAATTATCGAGCCAACGGGGTGTGGCGATGTAGCGAAAAAGAACTATAAAATGATCGCTGCTCTAGGTGTTCTAAAGGGAGAGATGGATCGAACCGAGATCGAGGAACAAATTCAGCGCTTTGGTGTTCCTGGATTTGCGCCAAACCAGGGACATATTCCTTCAGGAGTACCCTATATCGGGCACGCCCGTGACCTTATACTACAGAACAAAGTAAACCAAGTGATGATTATTGGCAAAGGCAGCCTTTTTTTAGGTAAACTCACTCGCCTCTATGACGCTCTTTCTTTGATTATTCAAAGGAACCCAAACAAAAACAAACGAGTTGCAAGGTGATGACTGAATTGTACCTGTGATAAGGAAATGTAAATTTTATTTAATTTTACTTAATGTTGACACAAATGGCTATATATGATAATCTCGAAATAATTCAATAAGGTTTTTACAGGTGCCCATTTTTGGGAGAATAGGGAACCGGGTGAGATTCCCGGACGGACCCGCCACTGTGAAGGTGAGCTTTTATTTAAACCACTCCATAATTATGGAGGAAGGGAGTAAAACGCTGTGATCCTAGTCAGGAGACCTGCCTGTAAAATTTCTATGTCGGCTTCGTGAATAAGTTGGCTTAGGTGAGATGATGGAAAAATCTGCACCCTATAGGGATGTAGATTTTTTTGTTTTTTTTATGTTAGGGGGTAGAAAAGTCTGAAAAATTTCATTCCCAAAATAAATGAAGGAGGGAAAAGAGTTGAATGCGAGTACAATTTTTATCTCATCATTATTACTTTTTTGTGGCTTGGCAATAGGAATAGCTGTATTTGGCGAGAGCTTCTTTAAGAAATTCGATTAAACTTCATTAAAAAGCTTGGTTAATAAATTTGATTAAGGGTAATTAAAGAATCAAAAATTACAATTCATTAAAGAAATTCTTATTTAACTTCACTTA
>JAUZPJ010000349.1 GCA_030706025.1 Bacillota bacterium
ACCGCTTTGATTGTCGTTTGGGCAGCTTTATTGGGAGGGCTTGTTCAAATTATGGCTGCCAGTATCGACTTTAAGAAAGGCAACGTTTTTGGTGGAACGGTTCTAGGTGCTTATGGCTTTTTCTGGGTAGGGATGGCTTTTTCCATGGCAGTAATGAACGGTATGTTTGGCCCTGGTATGCAAGCCGCAGTAGACCCCAAAATGCTGGGAGTAGCCTATGTTGGATATCTTATCTTTTCTCTTTTTATTACAGTGGCAGCTTTCGAAGTCAATGTTCCATTTATGGGAATGTTGCTCCTCATAGACGTGCTGTTCATCACTCTTGCTGCAGTATCATTCAATATTGGTAATGTTGCGCTATATGCAAAAATAGCTGGCTGGTCAGAGTTTTTGATCTCCCTTCTCGGTTTCTATGCTACAGGGGCCATATTCTTTAAGAACTTCTACGGTCGGGATATTTTACCCATGGGTAAGCCCCTTAATCTTATTAAAAAGGCCACACCAGCGCCTGTTCAAGGTCGCAAAGTTAGTACCTGATTTTTTGATTAACGAGAAAAGCTCGAGCGCAGGTCTCGAGCTTTTTTATTGCAAGTTATGGAGTGTCATAGATAAGGTTGAAATTATCATTATCTCCAAGTTGCTAGATAACGTAGTATGAAGTTTAATTTATATACAGTTTAATTTTCAAATTCAGGAGAAATGGCAAAGAATAAGTTGCTAAACGTAAGGACTTCGTTGAATTCGAGAAAGTCACAGTTGTTTTTTTCAGCTCTCTCCAAAAGTACCGAAATCGGAGTAGTTGTAAGGATGACATCCCTAGGTTGAATTAATTTCTCGATAAGGCCGAAATGCTGAGAATTGAAGCGGATCGCAATGTGGACCTCGTTTTCCCAAGTTACTTGAAGGACATAAGCATCTTTGTGCTCAGTTGCAAACCAGTTATAGGTATACTTTGACAGTCCGGATTGTCTGATAGATTTGACTTCCTCACTGAATTCTTTGACGTAGAGTATAAGGACGTCACGGTCATTTTCTAGTTTGCCAAAGGCCGATTGTTCAGGGGTATAGGCTTGTGTAAACATCTTTCGTATTCCTCCTTGCTAATATTTTAGCATAGAAGCTTGTGTGAATCTTTAAAAGGAAAGCATAGCAAAATGTTTTTTGTTAAAATGTCCCGGCTCTTGCTGCTTCAATCGCTGAATTAAGCGATAATAGATTGGTGTGTTGAGCAATTTGCCGAATTGAATCAATGACTTGTCCCATCTCTTGGTTTGCTTCTTTAAGCTCACTGAGTAGGGTGGAAGAATCGAGTGCTAAGTTTTTTTCTGACATGTTGTTACCACCTTCTAATATAAAAATAGCCTACCTGAAAAAAATCAGGTAGGCTTCTTTGCCAATTCTATACTATAATATAGTACGGTACGGTCAGTATATTTGCAAGGAACTTCTTCCATGGTATTCAAGAATATCCTCAAGGTTAAAAAAATCTTTTCAATTAGCAGAATGAGAACGTTAAGGAGAATGAGAACGATGAATAATCCCTGCGGAACAACCAAGGCCAACATTTTTGAAAGCACAGAAGTTATGGGAATACCTATTTATTTTGGTTCCGGGGTTAACCCGGTTAATTCACCTGCTCAGTTTTTTGTCGCTTGGGGGAAGGGTGTTCTTGCTGGGGGCTTGATTCACACCTTTAACCAAGACTCTTCCGAAAAGGGATCTTTGTGGTTTATTGATGAGGAAGAGGCCGAGGCTAAATATGTCGAAATGCAGCTGAGTTTGTGTCGAAAATGTTAGTTGAATTATGTATTCACATTTTGAGATAAAAGGGTTATAATGTCCTTAGATGTTTAGATAACTATCTAAACATCTAAGGACATTATTATTCGAAGAGAGTGGAAGTGTTGATGTATGCTTAATCTGCCATTTAAAGCACTAGCAGACCCAACTAGGCGAAAGATTATCTTGTTACTGAAAGATCGGGATTTGACAGCTGGAGAAATTGCCGAACACTTTGATATGACTAAGCCGAGTGTTTCGCACCATCTTAACACACTAAAACAAGCTTCGTTGGTATCGGATGAACGTAAGGGTCAAAACATCTACTATTCTCTAAATACGACTGTATTCCAAGAGGTTGTTAAGTGGTTTTTTAATGCTACAAAAGTGAACGAAGGGGGCCTTGACGATGGAAAAGATAAGTAGTGTTTTGAAGAAAGACTGGATGATTCTAATCCTAATTATTTTAGGATTTGCCTTGGGAGTCTATTTTTATCCATCGCTTCCTGACAAGGTCCCTATTCATTGGAACGCCAAAGGAGAAATTAATGGATACGGAAGTAAATTATTTGGTGCCTTCGGTCTCCCTTCAATCAATCTTGGAATGTATTTAATGTTTCTAGCACTTCCTTATATAGACCCGAAACGTAAAAACTACGACAGTTTCAAATCAACTTACCAATTTCAAAAGTATTTATTGTTGGTGTTTTTCTTGGGGTTGGAGGTATTTACACTTCTTATTTCAACAGGAGCCGTCGTTAACAGACCGATATTTATTCAGGTTATGATTTCGTTGCTCTTCATATTGCTAGGAAATGTAATGGGTAGAGTTAAGCATAATTATTTTGTTGGCATAAAAACTCCTTGGACTCTGGCTAATGAAGAAGTATGGAGAAAAACTCACAGACTGGCTGCACCACTATGGGTAATAGGGGGAATCATCAATATTATCCTAAGCTTTATAGGAATAAATTTCAACGGAATTACGTTTATCGTTATTTTGGTTGTTATTTCGTTAGTGCCGATAGTTTACTCGTATTTTGTTTATCAAGAAATTGTTAAAGGTAAGCAATAATTTCAATCAAAAGATAGAGAGTAATAAGGATCTGCGCCTTAAACGCGCAGATCCTTAAAGTTGTCTTGCTTTGTTACCAACGACGATGACTCCACCGGGGAAAGCGATGGTGGTGCCAATCCCATCTTCTATACCTACGAAACCATCTATTCATAGTAATCACTCCTAATTTTGAATTTTGAGCCTTATACATAATCCGTAGACTGTATATTCCATTATATGGGATATACAATTTGTCAGGTTCCGCGTCTTAAGGAGTTTTTCCTAAACTGGCAACCTTTCGAACGTTCCTCTTGTTGAGAAGGAAAACGTTCGAAAAATGGTTGACCTAGGTCATCATTTCTTGTAAAATGTCATTAAGACAGGTGAATAGTGTGTTCATATAGTAGCAGAGATAAGGTCTGCAAGTTTCTACCGGACTGCCGTAAA
>JAUZPJ010000035.1 GCA_030706025.1 Bacillota bacterium
CAGCATTTAATCAACTTATTGAGAATCTAAAGAAAAAACACCATGTTTATGCTCCAACCTCACTAAAAGGCAAGGGGAAGTTTTCTGAAACTGATCTGGTTGGGTATGACGAAATCTCGAGAATTGAAGATGTCGTATTTAACCAGAAATCATATTTTTCGCCTAAGGAAACTTTTTACCCAATTACCCAGAGTCTTTTCTATTTCAATGAAAACGAGTTTAAAGAATCTATCGTTGATGAAATGGGTATCATCGTTTTCCTTCGCGCTTGTGATATTCAGGCCGTTGAGCGTCTGGATAAAATCATGTTAGAAAACGGCCTCTCTCCTGACTATTATTACGAGCGGTTAAGAAAAAAACTTAAATTTATTGTTATGGATTGTCCAGAAAGCTTTGACAGTTGTTTTTGTGTCAGTATGGGGACGAATACCACTGAAAATTACAGGGCTTCTCTGCGTTATGAGAGTGGCTTTTATCTTAGTGATGTTAGAGTCGATATTGACGGATTGTTTGCTTTCTATGGCGAGCAACTTGAGGTATCTCCCAAATTCGTTGAGGCAAATGTGCAATTTGTTCAGGTTCCACAAAATCTAACCTTAGAGTCAGTTTCCACAAATCCTATCTGGGAGGAGTATAGTTCCCGCTGTATTGCCTGTGGGCGATGCACTGTTGTTTGTCCGAGCTGTAGTTGTTATACGATGCAAGACATTTTCTATGAGGATAATCCTAAATGTGGCGAGAGACGGCGAGTTTGGGCCAGTTGTCATATTGATGGATTTACAGATATGGCGGGGGGGCATAGTTTTCGCAGAAATAACGGGGAACGCATGCGTTTTAAAGTTATGCACAAAATCAAAGACTTTAAACAGAGATTTGGGGTTCACATGTGTGTAGGGTGTGGGCGTTGCGATAATGCTTGTCCTGAATATATCTCCTTAGCTCGTTGTATCGACCGATTGGGCAAAGAGGAGGTACAAAACCGTGGTTAATCATTACTTGCCTGTTAAAGCTAAGATTTTAGAAAAGCATCAACAAACCGAGCAGGATTGGACGTACCGTTTAGAGTGCCGGACAAAGCCGAAATCTGGTCAATTTATGGAAATCTCTCTGCCTGGGTTCGGGGAGTGCCCAATTTCAATTAGTGATTTTGGCGAGGGTTATCTTGAAATGACCCTTCGAACAGTTGGTAAAGTGACGGTAGGTATTGATAAACTGAAACCGGGAGATTATCTTTATCTGCGTGGTCCGTATGGGATCGGGTTTCCGATTGAGACGTTTTATAACAAACACTTAATTATCGCAGCTGGTGGGACGGGATTGGCTCCAGTCAAGAGCGTCATTAATTACTTCTATGCTCACCAGGCGCTTTTGAAACGGTGTAATATCTTAGCCGGATTTAAAACTCCTAGTAATATCTTATTTAAAAGTGACCTTGATAAATGGGCACAAGCTTTTAGTGTTGAAGTAACAGTTGACAAGCCGGACGAGTTTGGAAATGCTATCGCCAATTCTTGCTCCCACAAGACAGGGTTAATTACTAACTTAATTTCAGATATTCAGCTGCCTTCACTTGAGGAAGTGCGAGTTATCATCGTTGGGCCACCGATGATGATGAAATACACCGCTCAAGAATTTCTATTAAAAGGAATGAAGAAAGAAAATATCTGGGTTTCTTTCGAACGAAAGATGTCTTGCGGGATTGGCAAATGCGGGCACTGCAAGATTGATGAAACTTATGTTTGTTTGGAAGGACCTGTTTTTAATTTTACTAAAGCTCAAACTCTCTTTGATTAAAGTTGGAGGAATTGTTTTGACGATTAATACTAAAAAGGTCATGAAAAATGCTTGGCGTATTACTAAGGATAGAAATCTTACGTGCTTGCGTATCAGGGTTCCTGGCGGGCATTTGCCTGTCAAGCTGCTTCCAATGATCCAGGAGATTGCTGAACGCTTTGGTAATGGCACGGTGCATATTACTACCCGGCAGGGTTTTGAAATTCCAGGGATCTCCTTTGAGCAGATGACTGAAATTAATGCTATGCTGACGCCACTCATCAAGGAACTCGAAGTTAACATTGGGGTGACCCTAGATCAACCCGCACTAGGATATCCCTCGGCGGGGACCCGTAATGTCGTAGCCTGTATTGGCAATAAGGTTTGTACCAATGCTGTGTTTGATACAACAACTTTAGCAAAAGATATTGAGAAAGTTATCTATCCCAATAATCCTCACGTTAAAATTGCAGTCACTGGCTGTCCGAATGATTGTGTAAAAGTTCATATGAATGACATAGGCGTACTAGGACAGGTCGAACCACTTTATGACGCTCAACGTTGTATTGGCTGTGAAGCCTGTGTGAAAAATTGTCACAAGGTTTCTACAGGGGCACTTACCCTGGTTAATAATAAAGTGAAACGTGATGCCTCACGCTGTATTGGCTGTGGAGAGTGTATTCTAAAATGTCCAACAGCTGCGTGGACACGAGGTGGGCAATATTATCGAGTTGTGGTTATGGGGAGAACCGGAAAAAAAAATCCTCGTTTAGCCGCTGGATTCTTAGAATGGGCGGAACGCGAGGTGGTTTTAAAACTTTGTGCTAACCTATATGACTATATCAATAAGTACATTGACAGGTCTCTTTCTAAAGAACATGTAGGGTATATTGTGGACCGAACAGGCTATCCTGTTTTTAGAGAGGAAATACTAAAGGATGTAGACTTAGGCCCCAAAACTAAGGTTGCCAGCTTTTTGGATTTTGCAGGTTCTACGTATGATAAAAATGCGATGATGAGTTAGATTTTATGGTACAAAAACATTCGAGGAGAGCGGTTAGGCTCTCCTTTGTGTTATAGTTTTTTTAGAAGATCACACCTAATGCAATAAGAATCAAGATTGCAATAGCAATGATTCCGGCACCATACCCGACACCATAACCAGCAGCTACTGGAGCGACAGGGGCCGGACAACATGCTCCGCCCATACCGTAACCTGCTCCATAACCAGCAGCACCATAACCCATTCCGTACATTAATTATTTCCCCTTTCTAATTAGAATACAATTCCCATAGCGATCAGAAGAAGAATAATCACAACAACAACTGCGATTCCAGCTCCAAAGCCACGGCCTGTTCCACAAGCAGCTCCATCTACACCACCGAATGCCATTTGCATTTCCTCCTTTGTTAAGAGATATTGCATAATATGCATACATTGGTTAATGTGTAACAATATGGAAATAAATTAGTTTGTACTTGTTTTTTGGACAGAATTAATCGCTGTGAAAGAAACTATAGTAAGGGAAGTTTAGCATTTGGCAAACCTCCCTCAGAAAGATAACGTTAAAAGGCATGTTAGACAAATTTGATCTAACATGCCTTTTGAAGGTGGAATTTGTTCCACACCATTATTTAGCAGATTCTTGTGAGTAAGACTTTTTTGCAGTAGCAATCCGTTTGTTGTACAAGTAAAGTAGGAGATCCGCTAATACCATCATGAAATTAAGCAGGTACAAAAACACGACTGCATCATAGTGATAGAAGATTTTATGCATGATCCCGGCAGTATACCCAATCAAGATAACGACTAAAAACGATAAGCTCTTGCCTTCGGTTGATCGGGATGTGTAGGACTTATAAATCGAAAGGGGCCAAGCAGCGCCGAAACAAACCAACATAATAATTTCAAAGATACTCATATAAACACCTCAACTTCTATATTTACTTCAAACCGACGCTATTATTATACATCTTTCCGTTCTCAATAGTTTAGGTTAGCTGAAGTCCTACTTTTCTAAAATGGCTGAATAGGGGGCTAACATAAAAATAAATTAATGGATGAAGTGTGTCCTAGAATTTATAGATTGGTATGTTCTCAGGAATGAAAACAGTTTATACTTTGTTAATAAACTGTTTAGGGAAATTCAAGACCACCAAGTTAGAATATACTTAGGAAGCTTCCTGAATTACAATG
Source organism: Bacillota bacterium (assembly GCA_030706025.1). GTDB lineage: Bacteria > Bacillota > Desulfitobacteriia > Desulfitobacteriales > Desulfitobacteriaceae > Desulfosporosinus. Next base: position 3,971 of record JAUZPJ010000035.1, read on the forward strand.
GAGGGGTTGAATAAGTTGAAAGTTAAAAAGAAAACAGCCATGCTCGTGAGTTTTACGTTAGGGACCTTGTTGCTAGCAACCACCGCCCTGGCAGATATTGCAACCAAGAGTGGGTATGACCAGCTAAAGGATGCTCTTAAAGTGACAGCTGAACAGAGCAGTGAGAAATTTGATAGTTTCACAATGGATTTATCGATAGCAATGAAGGACAACGGGAAAACTTTAATGACCGAGAATGAAATTCGAAAGTATAACAGGAGTATGAGTGCTACCGAAAGCCTTTCATCCGGAGAAGATCTTACCAGGGGTAAGCACAATTCTCAAGTTTACTTGGATAAGACAACCATGATTCGTGTTTCCGATAGTGATCCGACTTACTATGTAACAGAGTTTACTAAGGAAAGAAAAGAAGAAACTTTTTCTAATCCTTTCAAAGAAAATAGAGCAGAAGACATCGAAAAAATCGCAGATGCGGTTGTTGGGAGTCTGAAAGACCATGTGGTGGTTACGGAAAATCCAGATGGCAGTAAAGGACTTGCAGGCTCTCTGACTGAGGTGCAAATCCCATCCTTAGTCAATGCTGTGGCCTCGTTTCAAATGAAACAAGAATTTGACGGTCGTCAGGACAATCTTCCGCATCTCACCAAGGACGTTTTTGTCAAAGAAGTTAAGGGTACGGCTAAAGTTAACAAAGACGGTGTGCTAGAGAGCATTCTGGGGACGGCACAGTTATCTGGCATAGATGATCAAGGAACAGTTCATGAGGTAACAATAGAAGTTTTAGGCAAGCTATCAGGTATAAATTCCACCACGGTCACTAAACCTGATCTTTCAGGTAAGACTGTTATCAAAAATATCGCTAACAGTGATAATTCTAGTTCTGAGATTACCAGTCCAGAAAAATTTGTCGGCAAGTTCAAAAATGATATTTTAATCGAAAAAAACAATAAGTTTGTTAAAGTTGGTGAGCGGTTCATTGAGATCTCACAGATTGATAATGAGACTGTGACGGGGCGATATTACGAGGTATTTAAACCTGGATACGAAGAATATACTACCCCCAATCGTGACTTCGCCATAAATGCCAAAAGGGCAAATGAGAAAAATTCTTCGGATTATGAATACACAACGTCATCTGGAATTAAAGGGAACCTCTTTTTTGATCAATATGCAGGAAAAATATTCTTAAATGGAAGAACTCCGTCCTTGGGTAGTTTAATATTTGATTCAACGTTTAATCCCGATGTAGAGTAAAAAAGCTGTAGATCATGGGAAAATCAAGTACTGCCGGGTTAATTCCCGGCAGTTAACATTCACCCCAAGGGAGGAAAGAGTATGGAACCAATTATTGAGATTAAAAATCTAACTAAATTATATGGAAACGGACGGGGCATCGAGGATATAAACCTCGATATCTTTCCAGGAGATATTTTTGGTTTTCTCGGCCCCAATGGAGCTGGAAAAACCACAGCCATGAAAATAATGACGGGACTCATCCGACCGGAGCGCGGAGACGTGAAAATACTCGGCTACAGTGTGACGGAAGACTATGAGAAGGCCATGGAGAAAGTTGGCTGTCTTATCGAGATTGCAGAGTCTTACACCTATCTGACTGCCTTTGATAACCTGAAACAGCTGGCTCGTTACTATCCGGATGTGGATCATAAACGGATTGATGAGGTCTTGGAGCTAACGGGAATGAGCAAGTATAAGAACGAAAAGCCCAAAAAGTTTTCCCTGGGGATGAAACAACGACTAGGTTTGGCAGCCGCCATATTATCCCGACCAAAGGTAGTTATTCTTGATGAACCACTGAATGGCCTTGACGTTGAGGGTATGATCGATATTCGCAAGATGATCCACCGTTTAGCGGAGAAAGAACAGACCACATTTTTTATCTCTAGTCATCTGATCCATGACGTAGAGCTGACCTGCAACCGCATCGGGGTGATCTACAATGGCAAAATACTCAATGTCGATAGTACACAAACAATCTTAAACAATTATGCGACACTTGAGAATTACTTTGTAAGTGAGGTAGAGAGAAATGGCCGTGTTTCAAGCTGCGCTCGTTAATGAAATCGAGAAACTCTATAAAAAGAAAAAGGCCTTGGTGGCCGTTTTGTTGTCTCTCGCAGTGATTGTCCTTGGACAATTGGTGATCGTCGGAGTGAGAAGCGGTTTTGGACTCAGAGGTGCGGGAAGTCTGGAGTTTCCAATGCTCGTACTTTCTGTGGTTGTGAACACCGTCTTGCCACTTTTTACAGCCTTAGTTGCCATTGATAGTTTTTCGGGGGAGTTTTCTCATAATAGTATGCGCATTACTTTAACTCGACCAGTGAGCCGATTTAAGATTTATACTGCGAAAATCACGGCCATCGTTATATTTATCTTGGCAACCTTACTATTACTTCTCGTCTTTTCGATGTTGGTAGGATTTATATTCAATACTAACTCAGCTACATTGGATTCGATAGTCCGGACATTGTTCTCCTATATCGTTAGCTTGTTTCCAATGATTGTTTTAGCTTTAGGTATTGTACTGTTAGCGAATCTTTTTAAGAGTGGAATATCCGTATTTTTTGTATCCATTCTAATCTTTATTGTCTTAAAAGTGTTGGGAGTGGTCTTCTCTCAATATTCAAGTTTATTCATGACAACACAACTTGACTGGTATAATTTGTTTTTGGTTAATTCTTTTCCACTCGGAAAAATTGTACGCCAATTTTTGATCATGTTAGGTTCTGGTATAATGTTGTTTACAGCAGGATTATACTTGTTTGATAAAAAGGAATTTTAGGGTGACGTTATGAACCTCAAAAAACGTTTGATACTTGCCAACGCTTTGACAGTAATTATTCCTATGATTATTACTGCTTTGATCGCATTGGCTGTTCTTTTTGTTTTTGGCAAATTATCAATTAGTGATATTTCATTTAAAAACTACCAAAGGTTGACAGAGATCAAGTTCGAGCTCATCAACAGTGAAGCTAGTATTTTGCAGCGGAAACCCGAGGTAGTGGAGGAAGAGAGCTTTCAAAAACATCTCCAGGAACAGCTTGCAGGAATTAATGGAGAGCTGATTATCATTAAGCAAGAAGAGGTCATATTCGCTTCTCGCAATCTTAGTAAAATCGATGTGGCCAAGTGTTTGGAAGCAGGGAATGATAAAGGGAGAAGCGAACCAGTCCTTATAGGAGAAGTTTCTTATTCTGTAGAATTGATCGATCTCAGGTTTGAGGACGGCGCCCTAGGGACCGTGTTATTACTTGCTCCTATAGATCGATCGGTTGCGAATCTTACCAATTTCCTAGTATTAATTGGTGTTTTGTTCGTCCTAACGTTTATGCTGAGTAATATTGCAGTTTCCTATCAATTTTCTCGAAGTATTATCAAGCCGCTTCATAATCTCCAAAGAGCGGCCGCTGAAATTAGTCGAGGAAATCTGGATCACCCCATAGTTGAAGAAGGTGATCAAGAAATTCGAGCGTTGTGTCGTGATCTTGAACTCATGCGAGTTAAGTTACAAGACTCAGTGTACACTCAATTGAAGTACGAAGATAACCGAAAAATGCTAATTTCTAGTATTTCCCATGATTTAAAAACGCCTGTTACGTCAATCAAGGGGTACGTAGAAGGAATCTTAGACGGAATAGCCAATACTCCTGATAAAAGGGAGCGGTATTTAAAAACGATTTCCTTTAAGGCTCATCAAGTCGACCAAATGATTGATGATTTACTGCTTTATGCTAAGTTAGATCTAAACCAAATTCCCTTTGATTTTGAAAGAACGGACATTGAGGAGTATCTTAAGCTCTGTCTATTAGAGAGTGAGCCAGAATTAGAAAGCAGTCATATCCAGATATCCTTTCATAATGAGTTGCATCAGAAGCAACAATATGTCCTATTAGATCGAGAGAGAATGAAACGAGTGATCATGAACATTCTCGATAATTCTCGCAAATATATGAATAAAGATGCGGGCGAGATTAAAATTCTTCTGAGAGACACAGCGACCAGCCTAATTATTGAACTGCGTGATAATGGCTCAGGGATCAGTGAAAGAGATTTACCACATATATTTGATCGGTTTTACCGCTCAGACGCAGCCCGAAGCAAAGGAAGCGGTTTAGGCTTAGCTATTGCAAAGCAAATCATAGAGGGCCATGAAGGAAAAATATGGGCAAAAAGTCACGGGGAGGAGGGGACAAGTATCATGATCTCGTTAAGTAAATCATGATGCTGGGAAATAGGAATGAAAAAGAAAATTTTAATTATTGAAGACGATTCCAGTATTGCTGAATTACAGAAAGATTACCTTGAAGTTGCAGATTTCGAGGTTAGCGTGTGCGCCGACGGATCAGAGGGCATAAAAACGCTTCAAGAAAATGACGTTGATCTGTTGATCTTGGATATTATGCTCCCCGGGATTGACGGTTTAGAAATCTTGCGAAGTATGAAGGAGGACAAAGACATTCCGGTTCTCTTAGTTTCTGCCAAAAAGGAAGAAATCGATAAGATTAAGGGATTAAGCCTTGGAGCCGATGATTATATTACCAAACCCTTTAGTCCGGGTGAACTGGTTGCGAGAGTAAAAGCCCATTTGGAAAATTACGAGAGGTTAAAACATCGGTTTCGCGAAGGAGCCAAGCAGAGGAATACTTTGACGATTCGTGGGCTTAAAATAGAAAAAGATTCCCACAGAGTCTTTGTTCTTGGGAAGGAAGTAAGTCTGGCACAGAAGGAATTTGGTCTACTCTTGTACTTGGCGCAAAATCCTAACAGAGTATTTGGACGCGAGGAATTATTCGAACGAGTCTGGGGCTTAGACGCTTTGGGAGACTCAGCAACAGTGACAGTACATATCGCTAGAGTCCGTGAGAAAATTGAAAGTGATCCATCAAACCCTCAATACCTAGAGACCGTATGGGGCGCTGGATATCGCTTTAGGATATAGTTAATTTGCATAGTTTAATGTCTTAGTAAGCAGATCCCTTCCCGCTATAGTATTCATAAAAATAATTCTCACAGCCTCAAGATATTCTTCTGGATTTGTTAAGGATGGACTATAGTGAGTAAGCCAAAGCTCTTTTACTTTACCCTTCTTTGCGAGTAACCCTGCTTCAGAAAAGGTCATATGCTTTTTTTGAACCGCTTTATCTAAGTTGTTCTCATTACCATACATTCCTTCACAAATGAAAAGGTCAGAGTCCTTAATAAACTCAACTAAGTCCTCTGTTGGCCTCGTATCAGTACAATAACAAACTTTAATCCCTTTTCGTATTTCACCAAGGACCATATCAGGGCTTACAGTTTTGTCTTCAAGGGTTATTGGCATACCTTTCTGAAGGCTACTCCAGTCGTTTACAGGTATAGCTAATTTCTTAGCACGTTCAACATCAAACTTTCCCTGCCTTTTTAACTCAAGACAATACGATAAACAGGGAAGATTATGATCAACGGGGATACTCTTAAGATTAATATCACCGACAGTTGTTTCGGCACTTTCAATGTCGGAGAGTTCAATTAATCTTAACTCATAGGGTAAATCAGGTGAAATAACTGTTACACCCTCAATAATTTTTTTAATTCCGGGAGGCCCCATCAATGTTAACGGTTCTTCCCTTCCCGAATTACCGATAGTAAGAAGTAGTCCGGGTAATCCGGCAATATGATCTGCATGATAGTGGGTAAACAGAATAGCATCGATCGTTTTAAATCCCCATCCGGCCATTCTCAACGTGATTTGAGTTCCCTCACCGCAATCTATGAGAAGCATTCTTCCACGATATCGTAATAAAAGGGATGCCAGCCATCTGTTTGGAAGCGGCATCATACCCCCAGTTCCCAATAAACAAACATCAAGCATAATTATCACCTCAAAACCAAAGTGAAAAAAGAGGATAGGGCCCCAGTTTTGCTGCCTATGCCGATATAGGTTACGCTAGACAACACAAGCTGAGGCATGATAAACTTATAGAGTCAGATATAATTCCTTCCACCAATAATTTGCGGGTGTAGCTCAATGGTAGAGCACTAGCCTTCCAAGCTAGCTACGTGAGTTCGATTCTCATCACCCGCTCCATAAGTTAACTAACCGCACTTTAGAGTGCGGTTTTTCTATGTTGCTAATAACCATTCAAGGTACTAACCTTGGGCTTCGTCCCTTTTCTCTGCTATGAAAGCCTCAATACTTTCTTTTCGACGCTCATTTTTAGCTTCAAGATCTTGCTTTTCATTAGCTGTAATCTCATCCGCATGTTCTTTCAGGTAATCCTCAGTTTCATGCAGATTGGCTAAAGTGTGGTTAATATGTTCTTGTAAGTGCACATCATTATCTGCCCGATTATCCGGTTTTGCCAATTTAATCCCTCCAATTAATCAAGAATACATTTTATAATGACCTAAATCTTAAGATGCTATGCGGGCAGATTTTAATAGAAGTTTTTTAAACACTATAAAAAGCCATACCTCGCTGATATCGCAGTGTATGGCTTACATGGATAACTACAAACTACAATGTAAAAAGCCCTCTTCTGCGAGGACCTTGCAAGCTTTTCCCATAACAAGAATGCTCAACCCCGCCATCAAGTACCTGAACTCCCGAGGTCGACGAGGAGATTTAGTTCCACGATCTGTAATGATACATGTCAATATAAGTGTCTTGACAATGGTATAGCCATGATGTAAAAATGATTAGGTAAAACAGATTTATATTAATATAGAGAGCTGGTTGGGAAAATGAGAAATATCAAGACGGACTTTCTAATAATTGGCAGTGGGATTGCTGGCTTGGCGACAGCTTTGGGGGCATCCCCTTACGGAGAGGTTATCGTCATATCGAAGGATCGGCCAGATCTATGTAATTCGACGTTAGCTCAAGGAGGAATCGCCGCTGCCGTTGGGAAAGATGATTCTCCGAGAGAACATACCCGAGATACCTTGATAGCAGGTGCCGGGATTTGTAAGGAAAAAACGGTCGAAATCTTAACTGAAGAGGCATCCAAGGTTATTGAACGTTTAATTGAGCTAGGAACAAGTTTTGACCGAACGAATTCGGGCGAACTTGCTTTAGGTAGAGAGGGTGCTCACAGTCTAGCACGAGTGATTCACAGGGGGGATGATACTGGAGCAGCGATCTGGGAGACTCTTTTTCATAAGGTTAGAGGACAAAACGTGCGTTTTCTTACAGAGACCAGAGCCGAAGAACTTTTAATTGCGGAGGGCCGTTGTTACGGTGCGCTTGTGAGGAACTCGGAAGGAGTTCGCCGTATTCTTGCCCGAAATGTTGTTCTAGCTACAGGAGGAATAGGTGAGATCTATGGGAGAACGACCAATTCTTTGCTGAGTACCGGGGAAGGCCTAGCCCTAGCCTGGAAGGCCGGAGCAGTTTTAAGCGATCTTGAATTTGTTCAATTCCATCCGACAGCATTGGCTACGGAGGAGAATCCTCTGTTTCTTATTTCCGAGGCGGTTCGTGGTGAGGGAGCAGTACTTGTGACCGAAGAACTCGAGCGCTTTATGCCAAACTATCACCTGCGTGCTGATTTAGCTCCTAGGGATGTTGTAACACGAGCTATTGTCTCGGAGCAGAAAAAAGGTCACCAGATCTATCTTGATGCTTCATCGTTAGGTCATCATTTTGAACAGCGTTTTCCAAATATCTATGCTAAAATCCATTCCTTGTGTCTTGACCCGAGAAAGGATTTAATCCCTATCACCCCGGCAGCCCATTTCTCAATGGGGGGAATTCGGACGGACAGCTTTGGACGGACGAATATCCAAGGATTATATGCTTGTGGAGAGTGTGCCAACACAGGTGTCCATGGTGCAAATCGTTTAGCAAGTAATTCCCTCTTAGAAGGTTTGGTTTTTGGCAAACGGGTAGCCCAAACGATTGCAGAGTCCTTAAACGAAAGCCACTTGAGTACTTTAGATCTTACTGATCAAGGTACACGGGATATTCCTCAAGTACTAAAACCATTAGATTTAAATGATCCACGTGTTGTCACGCTACAAAAGCTAATGTGGTCTTCTGTAGGGATTATTAGAGACGAAGCCGGAATGACAGAGGCTTATAAAGCACTTGGTCAACTCGATAGAGAAGTTAACTCGAGTGAAGGCGAACTTCGGAATATGATCCTTGTTGCCAAATTGATCACCTCGTCTGCGCTTCAACGTTTGGAGAGCAGGGGCAGCCATTATCGTCTAGATTACCCGGAGATTGATCCGACTTGGCAACCGAAACATTTAAGCTTAAGGAGGCATTCAGCATGAACCCTTTATATTATGTGAGCATCGTAAGAGAGGCTCTCAATGAGGATCTAGGGTTTCAGGATCTGACAACAGAGACAATTATTTCAGAGTCTCATTGTTCCGTAGCTGAGATTACAGCTAAGGAAACAGGAATTCTAGTTGGAATGGATATTGCTCGATGTGCGTTCGAGTTGCTCGATAAGAAGGTAAACTTCCAAGCGAAAATCGCTGATGGAGCAAGGGTTTCTCCAGGGCAAGTGGTTGCGGTGATCGAGGGAAGAACCCGTACTTTGTTAGGGGGGGAAAGAGTCGCACTCAATTTCATGCAACGCCTTTCGGGTATCGCGACGGTGACCAATAAGGCCGTGGAGAGTATCAAGGATTTTTCGTCTCACCTTGTTGATACACGTAAGACGACCCCGGGTTTGAGGGGATTGGAAAAATACTCCGTGCGTATGGGGGGCGGTTATAATCATCGCTTTGGACTTTTTGATGCGGTTATGATTAAAGATAATCATATTGCAGCATCAGGCGGGATAACAGAGGCAGTTAGTTTAGTCCGAGCGAAAGTAGGCCACATGGTCAAAGTTGAAGTAGAAACGGAAACCTTGCCTCAAGTCGAGGAGGCACTGCAAACTCCAATCGATATTATCATGCTAGATAACATGTCGACTGATCAAATGAAAGAAGCAGTTCAACTCATCAACAAAAAGGTTCTTACTGAAGCTTCGGGCGGAATCACTTTAGATACCTTGGTCCGTGTTGCAGAGACGGGAGTCGATCTGATTTCTTTGGGTTGGTTGACTCATTCTGCAAAGGCTTTGGATCTAAGTTTAAATATTATTGAGTAAAGAGTTGAATTTTATTTTTTAAGCTTGTAAGTCAAGTTAAGTTAGACATTAAAGGTATAAATCAATTCAAGCTGAACGATATAAATCAATTGTACGAAAGATCGTGAGGAGAGAAAATGTACAAAAATCAACAACCAATACCAGATGAAATTATTTTGATGAGTGAAGAGGCCAGAGAAGAACGGATCCGAGCCATCAAAAATAAACTAGGCTCAAGGATGATGATTCTTGGACATCATTACCAGCGTGATGAGGTTATCAAATTTGCTGATTATCGAGGGGATTCTCTTAAGCTGGCGCAACTTGCGGCATTGGAGAAGGAGGCTGAGTATATTGTTTTCTGTGGTGTTCACTTCATGGCAGAAACCGCGGATATGCTGACCTCATCCGAGCAAAAGGTTATCTTACCAGATTTACAAGCAGGCTGCCCGATGGCGGATATGGCGGAAATCGATGATGTAGAAGAATGTTGGAACCTCCTCAAGACTAAGTATTCCCAAGAAATTATTCCAGTGACCTATGTTAATTCCAGCGCTGAAGTCAAAGCGTTTTGTGGGCGAAATGGTGGAATGACCTGCACGTCTTCGAATGCTCCTAAGATCTTTGAAAAATTATTAGGTGAGAAAAAAACAATTCTGTTTCTGCCAGACGAACACCTCGGACGCAACACGGGTCTAAAGTGGGGGCTCCAGGACCAGGATATTTTGCTCTGGACCCGAGAAAATTCAGAAGAGGTAAAGCTTCCTGAGCAAGCACCGAAATTAATTCTTTGGGATGGTTACTGTGGAGTGCATCAGAAGTTTAAAATCCATCACGTGGATGAGGTCCGAAAAAAATACCCGGATGTGACCGTTATAGTTCATCCAGAATGTAATCATGACGTTGTTGAGAAGGCTGATCTCAGTGGTTCTACTGACTATATTATTCGGCAGATCACAGCAGCTGCGGCAGGCAGCGTCTGGGCGGTCGGAACGGAAATCAATCTGGTGCACCGATTAGCCAAAGAAAATCCTGATAAAACGGTTCTCAGTCTCGATGAGAATGCCTGCTTGTGCATTATGATGAGCCGAATTAGTCAACCCCATCTTCTAGCCGTTCTTGAGGACATCAGTCAAGGGAAAGTGGTTAATCAAATTTCTGTCGATCCTAAGATAACGGCTGATGCAATTAATGCCCTGGATCGGATG
>JAUZPJ010000350.1 GCA_030706025.1 Bacillota bacterium
GCATAGACAACTTCGACTTCGGATTTTTTGGTGGCTTCATCTAAGGCCACGTAGGTCGCATCGTCGATATCAGCTGTGATCATACCAATTGAACGCTGATATCCCGTTAGTCCTAATTTCTCCGCTAAATCCGGAGCAACATTTGGAATTAATCTAACAGCTAAGACCTTCGGTTTAATGGGCTCAATCATGGTAACCCTCCTTTAGACGTCGGTCACAGGTTCGCATCCCGACGAGTTATTTCGTATTCTCTACGTTTCTGGTTTTAGGCTTTTCTTCGACAACAGGTAACTTAGGTAGAATTTGCTCGAGTTCGGCATGGGGACGCGGGATGACGTGGCAACCGATGAGTTCGCCCACGCGTTCAGCAGCAGCGGCCCCGGCGTCGACGGAAGCTTTAACAGCTCCGACGTCTCCCCTAACCATCACTGTGACTAACGCCCCTCCTACTTTTACCTTGCCGATCAGGGTTACGTTGGCAGCTTTGACCATAGCATCCGCTGCCTCGATCGCTCCTACGATTCCACGGGTCTCTACCATTCCTAAGGCAACGAGATCTTCTTTTATAGCCATTTTCTTGGTCTCCTTTCATTAAGTTGTTTTCTCAGTAGAAACTCAATTTTAGCCTTCCTCTAGCTTCACACCAGATGCCTTGTGGTCAAGAATCTTTTTAATCAGACTGGCCAAATGCGCTCCCGCTTCCGCAGCAGGGGTCCCACCTTTATGGATATTACTGATTACCGTTCGTTCACTTTCCACCATACCTAGTCTTGGATTATACCCCATATAAGCACTCATACTTTCGGCTGTTCCTAGTCCGGGTCGTTCACCAATCAAAACCACTGCCACCTCAGGTTTAAGTTCTTCACCAATCGTATCCATCATGGCCACCCGCCCGTGTCGAACAAAGATTGTCGTCCCAAGTGTCACACCCATGCCCTCAAGTCCCTGGGTTAAGGCCGGAAGAAGGTTGGGAATATTGGCTTCAACTGCTTTACTAGAAAGCCCATCGGAAACAATGATTTGGACCATTGCACCTTTAGGGCAACCCTTACGGAGAATTTCTATATTAGCAGCATCGAGTTTTCTTCCTAAATCCGGTCGCGTCAGATACTCATCTTTGGACTGGCAAAGACTTTGGACCGAAACCATATTGTATTTGGATGGAAAATCTTCCTCAACTTCACCAAGGACAGAGTCTTGTGCCACAGCATGGTCCGCTCTAAAGCGAAGCAGCGTGTCTGTCAAAGGACGGGGACCGCAGCGCCAAACCCCTATCCGAGCGGGTGTTGAAAGCTTCATTTCCTCATATAGTGCTTTATTAACCGCATTAGGGACTTGTAAATATCGTTGTAAGTCGATTTCTGCCAAATCAGTAAGTGCTTCATCGTTTAAGACAGGAGCGTTCACTGAAACTTGAGATTTTGCTTTTCCCATATCCTTCAATAGCTCTTCCACAATTGCCCGAACGTTATCTTCTAAGTTCATTAATTTTGTTCCCCCCTTACCTTGTGAAAATTGTGGCATCACCGGCTCGAGCTGTTAACTTGCCGTTGGCCATGATTCCCATTGATTCTGCCCAAGCCTCAAATTCTGGTAAGGGCCGTAGTCTAAACAATTCTCGTAGTGTCGCGATGTCGTGAAAGCTTGTACACTGATAATTCAACATAACATCATCACCCATAGGAATACCCATAAAGTACGTGCAGCCTGCCGCAGATAAGAGAGTCGCTAAATTCTCAATATCATTTTGATCTGCTTTCATGTGGTTTGTGTAACAAGCATCAACGCCCATGGGCAATCCGGAAAGTTTCCCCATGAAATGATCTTCGAGCCCGGCTCTGGTTACTTGGCGAGTGTCGTACAGGTATTCGGGCCCGATAAACCCAACAACTGTATTGACTAAAAATGGATTATAGTGGCGAGCTAACCCGTAACAACGCGCTTCCAAGGTCACTTGGTCTGCACCGTGGTGAGCCTCAGATGATAGTTCTGAGCCTTGTCCTGTTTCAAAATACATAATATTAGGACCCGTCGCCCGACCTTCTTTTAAGCCTAGAGCATAAGCTTCATCCAACAGATCTTTGCTAACCCCAAAGGCCTCATTACCAGTTTGAGATCCTGCTATGGATTGAAATAACAAATGGACAGGTGCCCCTTTTCTTAATGCTTTAATTTGGGTAGAGATATGGGCCAAAACGCAAATTTGGGTAGGTACATTCCACTCTTCAACAAATTGATAGAGAGTTCCTAAGCTGCGAATCGTTGCTGGAACCGAATCGTCTACAGGGTTAAGCCCAATAACTGCGTCGCCAACACCATAGGAAAGTCCCTCACGCAAACTCGCTAAAATACCCTCGACCCCATCCGTCGGATGATTGGGTTGAAGTCGGGAAGCCAAGCACCCTGTATTACCAATTGTCGTATTACAATGGGCGAGATTTTGAATTTTAGAGGCTCCTAAAATCAAATCCAGATTACTCATAAGTTTAGCAACTGCCGCGACCATTTCAGAAGTAAGACCTCGACTCAAGCGTTTAAGATGGGAGCCCGTCGTTTCTGTGGAAAGAATATATTCCCGAAACTCTGCAACACTCCAGTTTTTAACCGTGTGATAAATGGGTTCATTGACATCGGCGTCTATAATACGAGAAACTTCGTCTTCTTCTAATGGTATGACTGGATTTAATCGTAAATCTTCCAAGGTCAGTTCCGATAAAACTCGTTTGGCAGCGATCCGCTCGGCAGCATTTTCTGCCGCAATTCCGGCTAAAATGTCGCCTGATTTAATTTCATTTGCTTTTGACAGAACCTCTTTTACATCTTTGAAGGCAAAGGTTTGACCAAAAAGGCGCGTTTTAAGATTCACGATATCACATCCTATCTATAATAGATGAAATTTAGCGTGTAAAGACTAGCGTCTTTACTATAACTGGCACGGCATCTTCATGCGGTAAGGGCTTGGCAATATCCAAAAAATCACCAAGAGCAAGTTCGATGCCGTCCAAGCAAACAAGAGGTACAGATGGGAGAAGTCTTTGAAGGGTTTGTCCCAGCACCTTAGCAATATCTTGTTGAGCGATAATTACTTTAGGCTCTCCTTTAATCAAAGGAAGTTCGCGTGCCAAATTTTCGGCGAGTGTGCACACGGTTGAAAAGTCAGTATCGGGCAAGGCTGGGACTACCAGTGCAAGCGTACGATAAAGCGAGTCAGTATAATTCTCCGCTGACTTTAGCCAAGAATAAGATCCCAACGCCCCGACCTCTGGATACAC
>JAUZPJ010000351.1 GCA_030706025.1 Bacillota bacterium
TCCAGCGGGGTGGTTTTGATTTCCAAACTCTATCTCTCCCTCCGATAAATTGAATGCCCAAACTTATCAGTGAGATTATAAGCGCAAAAGGGAATTAACTTACCTTCAGGACTTACCACATGGATACAACAGTTTTTTAATGGTTCGATATCCAGATTCCATACGAATTCGAGCTCTACCTTGACTTTATCGACGGCAGCCTGAGCATGTGCAGCTGTGTCAGCTGCAACAATCGCTATTGCATCCCCAAATTGGAACACTTTTTTATCGCAGAGGATCGGACGATTCAATCCATCTCCTTTATTTGTGGGGAAAGTGATTAAACCCGTGATTTGGTTTTTGCCGACAATCTCTCCTTTTAAGATAATTCTTTACAATGTTCCACTGAGTTAGGTACCGGTAAAGCAATTTCCCCACCCATCAATCGAATGAACAACTGACAAATCTGTCCTCCCATTCTTTTTTATACTTCCAGTATTATTGTTTGATTTGGTTTGGTTTGGTTTGTTTGGCTTTACTTGACTCAGGAAAAAACTAATGCAATATTTATGCCAATAATTTTTAATTTCAATACTTACCGTTCTGCTCTATCCACACTTAATTCAGCACTACTCTTTAAGTAATTTGTTAAATCTACCAGAGCCCTTTTAATTCTTAGCCTCTGAGATGTACTCAAACCTTGACCTCTTGATAAGAATACTGTACCATGCAAGTGGGAACAGATTGTTTTCCCCTCAGTCTGCCCATGAACCTCTGACGGTTTCAATCCCTCGGGTGTACTCAAACGATAACCCCACCTTACATGAAATACTGGAGGCTATACCTATGGAAAAAATCAGAGTTCAAGATTCTGTTGGTGCAGTTTTAATCCACGACATGACGCAAATTATTCCTGGAGTGGCCAAAGGTCCGCGTTTTCGCAAAGGACACGTCATTCAGGAAGAAGATATTCCTGTTCTTCTCAGCATGGGGAAAGAACATATTTTTGTCTGGGATCAAACGCCCGGTCTTATTCATGAAAATGAAGCAGCGGAGCGACTTGCTCACGCAGTATCGGGTCCAGGTCTTATCCTTGATGAGCCAAAAGAAGGAAAAATAACACTGACTGCTGCCCACGACGGTCTGCTTTATGCCTCAGAAGATGGTATTTTGGCATTAAATATGCTCGAGGATGTCATTCTCGCCACGCTTCACGATCACTACCCTGTCAAAAAGGGGCATAAAATCGCGGGTACCCGTGTTGTTCCCTTGATGATCGACGAAAACGTGATTATTGAAGCGGAACGTATTGCACAGACGTTTTCAACCCCACTTCTGGAGGTACGCCCTCTAAAGCCCTTCAAAGTGGGAATCGTAACGACAGGCAGTGAAGTCTATCATGGACGAATTCAGGATAAATTCGCCCCCGTTTTAAAAGCTAAAGTAGAAAACTGGGGATCTGTTGTTATAAATCAAACCTTGGCTAATGACGATATCCCTATGATTCAAACCTCAATTCATGAGCAACTCAATCAAGGAGCGGATATGATCTTAGTCAGTGGGGGCATGTCTGTTGATCCCGATGACGTTACTCCCACGGCCATTAAGGAAATGGGAGCGGAGCTGATCACTTATGGTGCACCTGTTTTACCAGGCGCCATGTTTTTGCTGGCCTACATTGGAGACGTTCCCATTATGGGGTTACCAGGATGCGTGATGTATTCCAAGACAACTGCTTTCGATTTAGTGGCACCACGTTTGTTGACAGGAGAACGACTTTCTCGAATTGATATCGTCAAACTCGGACATGGCGGGCTTTGTCTCGACTGCCCAGTTTGCACTTACCCCCACTGTTCATTTGGCAAATAATTCTCATTGACTTAAGTAATTTCATCGATAATCGCCCATGCGTGGCGCACTAAAAAAAGCACCTAACTCAGCAATGAGTAGGTGCTTTTACGTAATTATTGATTGTTAACTTACCTTAACTGAAAAACACACCCGTGTCACGGACATCATACCCTCCGAGTGCCAAGACTTCATCCTGGAAAGTTTTACTTTGGACGACGGATATCATGGCTTTCATTCGGGGTTCCTCGAGATATTCCTTCGGAATAGCCAGATCATAACGTTCTTCCCCAACCAGCACGTAATCCAGCCCTAGGGCTTCAGCAGCACTTTGAATGCCCAAGCCAACATCGGCCGCTCCTGAGGCCACTGCCACAGCAACCGCTAGGTGAGTAAACTCTTCCCGCTCATACCCGATAATTTGCTCTTTTGTTAAACCTTGCTTTTGAAGCAAATAATCAAACAACACACGAGTTCCAGATCCACCCTGACGATTTATAAACCTAATACCTGGCCGCGCTAAATCCTCAATCGTCCTTAAGTTGAGAGGGTTTCCTTTCGGCACGATAAAAACTTGTGTCCGATAGACAAGATTCATCAAGGCGATCTCGCGCCCCGGCAAGAAACGCTGCAAATAGGATATATTGTACTCCCCCGTTTCAGGATCGAGTAAATGAATCCCAGCAAAATGAGCTTCCTTTTTACGCAGGGACAGGATTCCAGCAAGGCTCCCTACATGGGCGGAAGCAATCCCCCCTTGCCCACCCTTAGCTTTCATATGACTGCTTAAAACATCTAACGTGAGGTCGTGGGAACCAATACATACGAGAGTTTCTTCTAGCTCCGAAACAGGCCGTAAAAGCTCGACCGGTACCGTCTCGCCCTCATGAAACCCTTCTTGCAGACGAGGAACCCGCAGCACTCCATCCGCTCTCACTAAACTCATTGTTACGCCCGCACCTCGACTTAAGGGGGCTGCAACCCAACGTTCTCCAACTTTGCCAACTTTAACACGTACAAATTCTTCACTACCTAATGATGAAAAGACTTTCTTGCTTATAACAGCGTCAAGTGTCGTTTTTAGATCTTTACTTAAACCCTGTAATTGATAGACCCAGGGTTCCAAGAACAAATGCGCGGTGAGATAGGTAGACACAGGGTAACCCGGTATTCCAAAGGTAGGCTTTCCATGAATTTCTCCTAAGGCAACGGGTTTACCTGGTTTAATGGCGACTCCATGCAGATAAAGTGTCCCATGTTTTTCAATCATCCGAGACGTGTAGTCATCTCGTCCTTGGGATGAACCCGCAATAATAACCAAAATGTCCTGAGAGTCTGCCATCCTTAAGATAGCGTCTTCTAACAGCTCCGGCTTATCGGGAGTTATCGGCCAAATGGTCGCGGTTCCGCCCCATTCTTCA
>JAUZPJ010000352.1 GCA_030706025.1 Bacillota bacterium
CTTATTGCCATAAATACATAACTAGAATGTTCGCGTTCATTCGTCATAATCCTTCCAAATAAATGAAACTATGGTCTATTTTTCTTCAGACCTTTCTATACTTTGCTTACATGGAAGCACAACCCAAAAGGTTGTCCCTTTTCCCATATCACTTTCCACCCTGACATGACCTTCGTGTGCTTCTACAATTTGACGCACAATAGCCAGCCCTAGACCCATTCCCCCATCCTTACGTGACCGTGCCTTATTCACCCTGAAAAATCGGTCAAAAATATAGGGTAAAGCTTCTTTTGGGATTCCCTCCCCTTCATCTTGGACTGCCAACCGAACTTCATTTTGTGCTTCAACTTGGAAAACACGAACTGTCTTTCCATAAGGGGTGTGGCTCATCGCATTATCTAACAGGTTTATGAAGACTTGCAAAAGTTTATCTGGGTCGGCCAATAATTCCCCAAACCCTTGCGATACTGTCAGATTTAGTCCTAACTCTATCGCCCGTCCCTGGAAACGCTGATCTAAATCATTCATGAAACTCTTCAAATCGATAGGTACGAGTTGCAACATTTGCCCCCGCTCGAGCCAATTAATGTCTTGTAAATCCTGAACCAAACGAGCCAAGCGCTTCGCTTCATCCAGGACCAACTCAATGTACTCTCCCTGCTGGTCTTTAGGGATCACTGCATCTTGGATAGCTTCTAAATACCCCTGTATAAGATGCAGAGGCGTCCTGAGTTCATGTGTAACGCTAGCCAAAAATTCACGGCGAGCTTTTTCCATTCGTAAAGAGGCTGTGACATCACGTAATACTGCTACATGACCACCAATGCCCTTCGTCTCCGCCATTGGTGCCATTACTACCTGCAATACTTGTAATCCAAGAGTCATCGTCGCATAATTTTCCCCGTCATTTTCTCTTGTACTCATCGTTAGGAGAAAACCAATAATTTGTTGCTTACGTTCGGAGAGCTCGACTTCATTTTCTTGCCACAATGTCTTTGCTGTATCATTGGCGTACAGGATCACGCCTTCATAGCTCAACATAATCACTGCATCGCTAATGCTTTCGACAATCCCCTGTAACAAATTTCTCTCTTGAGAGAGCCATTCCATATGGTTTTTTAAACTTTCTCCCATGCAATTTAAGACCTCGGCCAACTCTCCGATTTCGTCCTTGCTTGTCACCCCCTGAATAGGCAGAAAATCTCCTTTCGCCATTCGAGTAGCCCCTCGCTGCATTAAAGCTAAGGGCCGCGTCACCTGCCGAGCAAAAATTAGGCTGACTATGGTCGCTAATAATACCGCAATTAATGATGCATAAAGAATTAACCGACGAAACGTTGCGATACTTTCTTGAAGTGGGATCGGTGAACTCCCTAATAAAACAACTCCTTGAACCGGTTTTGTTCCAACCGGCGCTGCTGCCAGTAACATCGTTTGACCGCTCCCATTTGCAGGTAAGGCCTTAATCGAAATGGTCTTGCCGGAGAGTACCTGTGCCAAATACTGATTAGTAAAAAAATCACTAGGCCGTAGATTTCGGGACCACCCCCCTATTAGACCGCCGCCGAATCCCCCTAAATAACCGCTTATATGACCTTGCAGTGCTTGAGACGAATTTAAATTAGAACTTGAAATAACTAAAATATTCCCTTGGGCATCAAGTAAAACCATTTGAGTGCCTGAAGTTAACTTAAATGTTTCAAGCAGGCTTAGACGCTCATTCCAGCTATAGACATTGGCTAATTGCGTCGAGATTTCAGTTGCCTCAGTCCGAAGTGAATCCAATTTCTGTTGAAGATAAAAATCACTAAAAAGCCACGTAATAGTTACCCCTAATCCTCCCAATACAATAAGAATAAGCAGTGTAAGGGCTAACCACAGTTTCATAGAAATAGTCCATGTATAACGTGTTTTCACTGAATAAACCCCAATCTCAGGCATTTTTAACTTCTAGCACTATTGATATGGTCAGGATCAAATTTGTATCCTACACCCCATACTGTAACCAACATCTTCTTAACTTCTGGATGAGCAAGTTTCTCCCTTAACTTTTTGACGTGTGTATCTACTGTACGGGCGTCACCATAAAAGTCATATCCCCAAACAGTCTCCATCAGTTGTTCACGTGAAAAGACCCTGCCTCGGTTTTTGGCCAAAAAATAAAGTAAATCAAATTCTAGGGGGGTCAAATTAATTGCCTCATCGGCAATGCTTACGTGATGCCTTTCTTTGTCAATACACAATAATCCTGCGGTTATCTCCGAAGAAACCTGCTGAAGTTGCCCAGTTGACCGACGCAAAAGTGCTTTGACCCGTGCTACCAATTCCTTGGTACTAAACGGCTTTACTAGATAATCATCCGCACCAAGTTCAAAACCAAGCACTCGGTCAAATTCTTCTCCCCTTGCCGTAAGCATAATAATAGGCAAATTTGAACTAGCACGAACTTCACGACAAACGCGCCAGCCGTCAACATCAGGCATCATAAGATCCACTATTAAAAGTGCAAAGTGACCAAGCCGAAACTTTTCCAAAGCAACTCGACCATCTTCAGCTTCTTCAACCTCAAACCCTTCTCGCTCTAAGTAAAGTCTTACCAAGCTTCTAATTTTCTCCTCATCATCCACAATTAAGATCGGGTTCAACTTTGCAAACACTCCTTTAAGCCACTTATTAAGCTAATTCAACATAATCGTCATTTTGAGACATTAAAGCTAAAGGTATAAATAAACCACATAATCTTAGTTTATCATCAACCCTTGAAGATTCTGTGATCAAATTATTAACCTTTATTTGATATTACTGACTCCTTAAAAAGCCCCTTTTACCCATATTGTATCAGGGTTTTCCTTCGTCCAACGAATAGCGAGTACGTCAAATCTTAAACTAGGCCAACTAGCATACCTTTGTTGCAATATGTAATAGGAAGCAATCGCTTGCAGCCGCCGTGCCTTTTGTTGAGTAATAGTCTCCTCACCCCATCCCCTATAAGAGGAACGGCGTGTACGTACCTCAATGAAGACCAGCATATCCCCATCACGGGCTATTATATCCATTTCCCCTTTAGGGCACCGATAATTTCGTGTAATTATTTTGAAGCCAGATTCTGTCAAAAGTCGTGCAGCAAATTCCTCTCCGGCTTTTCCTAGGGATTGTCGTTTATCCTCCACAGAACCACCCCAACTCTCTCACCAAAGTATATCATTTCCAATTCCCCGAGCACAACAAATGAA
>JAUZPJ010000353.1 GCA_030706025.1 Bacillota bacterium
GTGAGACCGTGATCGTTAAGCCTGTCCCCAATATTCCTTCTCTGCAAACGATTCAGATTACAGCAAAGTCCTCCTTGCCTGGAATTAATCCGGTTACTCTTTACACTTATAGGCTAGTGCCTGGGTCATGAGAAGAATTAGAAAATTAGACTTGAGGAAACGTTCCAAGAGTGAGGCCCCGAAAGCAGGTGGGTTTACTTTATTAGAGATAGCTATTACCATGATGCTTTTCGGGTTTCTAATGATTTATGTTTCCCAGTTAATGAATAGCCAACTCCGTCTATATAACACCGCTGCGCAGAAGAATGGTCTAGAGCAAAAAGTTAGGGCCGCCGCAGCAAAGATTGTAGACCAAGTAAGATACTTTCCTAAAACCTATTACTCTTATGATAATGGGCAAAAACCGGGTTCTAACCCGCCCATAACTTCCCCTTCAAATGCGGGGGTTTACTCACTGGACCCAACCAACTCTGTTCGTTCTTGTTTAATTAATATTGATCCTAATCCAAATTCGACATCTATGACGAATGATCTAAAGGGGATTATTTACTGGGAAGCGGCCACTCATTCGCTTTGGTACAAAAAAGATGGCCAGAAATCTTTGTTAGTGGACGGGGTTCGAACGTTTAAAATTGACCGAGTCCCGGCTGCTTCGGGCGACGACTTAATTAAGATCGACATCATCGCTTCAGATTCGAAGAATGACTACAGACTAGTGACATGGGTGGGGTTGTACTATGGTCAGTAAACCGGGATGTGAACCTTCTCAAGAGAGAGGTTCCGCCTTGTTAACGGTGATTTCCATTATAATGATATTGATGGTTCTGACCGGGATATATTTTTTCTTTTTAAGCTACCGAGCTAAAATCGAGAATTCGGAAGAAAATACTATGAAGGCTTATTATCTGGCCCAAGCGGGAGTAAATTATGGTGGATATATCTTAAAAACATCTGCGGTTTTACCTGACACGAACGGAACCAGAATAGACGATCCTTTTGGCTATGGGGGATCGTTTACAGTATCTTACCAATTTACACCTGACACTGCTAATGTCGGTTGTTATTACGTGAATGTTAGCGGTACTGGGTATTATCCCTCTGGAATTAACCCGGTTAAACGTATTATCAATACTTCATATTTTTGGAACCCAAATGACAATCTATTGCAAGGTACAATTCAGCAGCAACTTGTGACTCTACAAGGTGGGGGAAATAGTACACTGGTCTTAGCTAATAGTAATCTTGAAAGTTCGTTACCCACTGACGGCACTATGCCGAAACTTTTGTATGCTATCGTGAATCAGCCATTTCCACTTTCAGTTTTTGTTTGGAATAACGGAACTCATGTACGAGGATCAAATGTACACGTCACGAATGTAACCCTTAGGCTTATTGATCTTGACCATAACAATAGCTTGATTCCATTAACGACATCGAATAATGTAACAAAAGTCCCAGGGACAAATGTCTATCAAATACCCGATTTTTACGCTGATCAGCCACCACTTTTTAATATTACTATTAATCAGCAGTACAGCCATGTAAAGTGGCAAATAGATGGAAATATCGCAACAGGTAATAGCGCGGGAAACCCCGGTGAGACAGTAACTGTAACTTCCTTTTCCGTCACACTGCCTATATATTTAGTTTGGCAACAAGAAGGTAACTAAGGAGTAATCTAGATGTTCGTTAGAACACAATGGCTAGCCTCTATTCAAGGTAAGTATTGGGTTATCGCCAAGGTCAAACGACGGAAGAACAAGAATCAGATTCATGTTCTTCACTTGGCTACCTTTTCGGGAGAACCACCAGAACAAGGGCTTGATCTTCCAGAAACGCAAAGTAATATAGGGGTTCCGGATGAAATCGTTGAAAGTGACGAGGTTCAATACCTATTAAGTCTACAAGACTGGCTAAAGCGAGAAAAGGTAAACGTTAAGAAGCTAAAGATAAGTGTATCAATTCCAGGAGTTATTACTCGAATTATTACGCTGCCCATCATTGCCCAGAAGTATCTAGATAAACTTCTAACGGATGAAGTGGCTCAATATTTTACGGTTAATATTGACGAGTATGTCTTAGACTACCGTATCTTGAAGTACTTTGAGGAAGACGGTCAAAAAAGACAGCTTGTCTTGTTAGCCGCCTTACCTAAACAGCAGTGGGTTTCCCTTTGGTCCTTGTGGGAGGAACTCGAATTTAGCCCTCGGGTCGTTGATTTGGCCGCAGATTGCCTAGCACGACTGTATGGCAGGCTTGGTGATTTAAGCCAAGGACCTAATGCTGTTGGGGAGGGAGTGTTAGCTGAGGATATAGCGGTCATTGATTTGGGCAATGAACGGGTAGAATTTTTGCTTCTTGATAAGGGGACTTTTTTCTTATACTCTGATATGCAGATATCGTTAGGGGCTTTGAAACATTACTCGAATATGTCACTCTCTTTGATTGATAAAACAACAAGTTTGATGGAAGAGACGGAGATAAGCGTTGAAACAGAGAATTACGCGGATGCTAACCAGGTGCGAACTCAAACAGAAGAGACTATCCTCCCGGTATTGCAGACATTGGACCAGCTCCTCAGTTTTTTTGCGGCACGCCATTATGGTAAACCGATTGACCTTGTGTATCTGACGGGTGAGTATGCTGATCGGCCGTTTTTACCGGAGATTTTCAAGGAGAATATTGACATAGATACAGTGGTGGGTTTTCCTGACGGATGGAAACCTTCATTTAGTGGACAGACAGATTATGCCAATAATTGGATGAAATACGGCAGCCTTTACGGTTTAGCGATGCGGGAGGACTAGATGCGAGAGAAGGTACAATTTAACTTTGCTGCCCGGTGGGAAGCAGAAATGGCGACGGTTTTCGCTCCAGCGGGTTCTTTTCATCGACCGAGCCGAATTATTGTACTCGGAGTCAGCGGAGGAATCGCGCTGCTTGTCTTAGCGGGTTTACCATGGGTATATCAGTATAAGTTAAATTACGATTTGCAAGCAGTTAATCAGAAAATTTCCACCCTCCTTCCGGTGGAGTTGCAAATAAAGAAGCTTAATGATCTAAAGACGAAGGTCCAGACTGAAAGGAAATTTCTCGAGACCGTAAAAAACGAGAATTACGATCCAACCATCGTACTTAATCAGCTTAAAACATTATTGCCAACTGGAACTGTCGTAAATTCTTTTACTTTCGGCAGTGATAAGAAGGTTGATATTAGCCTGACAGTAAC
>JAUZPJ010000354.1 GCA_030706025.1 Bacillota bacterium
CCTTCGTTAGGCAAAATAATCACAACCTCATAAGTGTTCTAATCCTACTTAATCTATTCTCTTAATTAATGGATAATCCTGCCAATTACCTAAATTTACCTAAAAGACTTTATGCTTATACGGAAAGTTTATTTGAATAATCCATTAAAATAAAATAACCCCCACATAATCACACGACTAAAGTGATAATGTAGGGGTTTGTTTAATGTATAAACTTTATTTTTTTGAGGAAGAAAAACTTACAAAATTCCTTGTGCATACATAGCTGAAGCGACCTTTAAGAATCCTGCAATATTCGCACCAACTACAAGATTATCTTCTTGACCATATTCTTTTGCGGCCTCACTTGCGCCCTTGTATATATTAACCATAATGTTTTTGAGTTTTGCATCTACTTCTTCAAAAGACCATGAATATCTCATGCTATTTTGGCTCATTTCGAGAGCGGAAGTTGCAACACCACCAGCATTGGCGGCCTTTGCAGGACCGAATACTACCTTGTTCTTAATGAACTGTTCAACAGCGTCAGGAGTGGAAGGCATATTGGCTCCCTCTCCTACCGCATAACAACCATTAGCAATTAATGTCTTAGCCGCTTCTCCATCCAGTTCATTTTGAGTAGCACATGGTAAAGCGATATCACATTTAACATTCCAGATGTTCGAACATCCTTCTGTGTAAGTAGCACTTGGATGAGACTCAACATATTTGCTGATTCTTTGTCTTTCAACTTCTTTTAATCTCTTGATGGTATCAAGTTTAATACCTTCTGGATCATATATATAACCATTGGAGTCACTCATTGCAACAACTTTTCCACCTAATTGGTGAACTTTTTGTGTTGCATAGATCGCAACATTTCCCGATCCGGATACGGAAACGGTTGCTCCCTTAAATGACTTACCCTTGGCATTGAGTGCTTCTTCCATGAAGTAACATACTCCATATCCTGTTGCCTCAGTTCTGGCTAAGCTTCCGCCCCATTCTAATCCTTTTCCTGTTAGAACTCCGGTAAACTCATTACGAAGCTTCTTGTACATTCCAAAAAGATAACCGATTTCACGTCCACCTACACCAATATCTCCTGCTGGAACGTCAGTATCTGCTCCAATATGTTTAGCCAACTCAAACATAAAGTTTTGGCAGAATCTCATGATTTCTCCGTCCGACTTGCCTTTAGGATCGAAATCACTTCCACCTTTACCTCCACCTATTGGAAGTCCTGTAAGTGAGTTTTTGAAAATTTGTTCAAATCCGAGGAACTTAATAATACCAATATTGACCGATGGATGGAATCTCAAACCGCCTTTGTAAGGACCGATTGCACTATTGAACTGGACTCTGAAACCGCGATTTACTTGAACATTTCCATTGTCGTCCACCCATGTTACTCTGAAGCAAACTTGTCTTTCTGGCTCAACAATACGGCTGAATAATCCAGCTTTTAGCCATTCCGGATGTTTCTCAGCAACTGGTTCAAGTGATTCCAATACCTCACTTACTGCCTGATGAAACTCTGTTTCATTTGGATTTCTTTTAATTACCTGTTCCATTACATCTGTTAATACTTTCATCTAATTTTGTCCTCCTTTTTAAAAGCCCTCGCCATTGAGAGCCTCGTTGGGTCAAAAATTACCCAACACACTTAAGCCTTTTTCAAACCTTTTGTAAGACAATCCTACAACATGATATAGAAAACAGCTTGTTTTCTATAATACTCCTATTAATGAAGAATTAACATCCTGAATTTTGATGAATTCAGTATACATGTTTTGTAGAGTAAAAGATTCGTTGTGCATCATAAATTTTCAGTTATCCCAAACTTTTTTCCGCTAAAGAAGACGAATCATTTGCTCTCATGTGAAATAGTTTATGCAAATTCAGAAATTATATATCATTTCATGTTACTATTCGTCGATTGGCCGTAAAAGCTGCATAAGTCTTAGATTGCTTCGTAAACAATTTCGGAAATATCCTTGGTTTGAATACCTGTCTCCATTTCACTGATAACATCGGTCAATGTCGTTAGGCACATAGAACAAGCACTGGCTAAAATAGCGGGCTCCGTTCTAAGAGCTTTTTCGACGAGCAATTTACTGATTCTTTGATTTCTAGTATCCTCATGCCAAATTCGTCCCCCTCCTGCACCGCAGCAAAACGACTTTGCTCGGTTGTTTTTCATTTCTACTAATTCAAGTCCTGGAATCGAAGTCAGTACTTGCCTTGGTGCCTCATATATTGAGTTGTATCTCCCCAAATAGCATGGATCATGATAGGTTACTTTACATTTATTATTCTCGGCACCCTTTAGTGTTAGTTTACCGGATGATATAAGCTCTAAAAGATATTCAGAGTGATGCCTGACATTATAATGCCCTCCAAACTGAGGGTAGTCATTTTTAAGCGTATTGTAACAATGGGGACAATGCGTCACAATGGTTCCAAAACTGTAGCTGTCTAACGTTTGGATCGTTTCCCTTGCTAATTGCTGAAAGAGTTTTTCGTTCCCTAAACGCCTGACGGAATCACCACAACATTTTTCTTCGTTTCCCAATATGGCATAATCAATACCTGCTTTTTCAAAGATTTTAAGCATCGTCTGGGAAACCTTTTGATTTCTTGATTCATACGAACCGAAACATCCCAGCCAATAAAGGATGTCCGTCTTTCTTTTCGCACTGAGAAGAGGAACTTGGTTTGAACTATTTGAAGCATCTAAACGTATCCCCCATGGATTTCCAACATCCGAGATAGATTTAAAGACCTTTTGAATCTCAGGTGGATAATTCGAGCTTTCGGTGCTGAGACTTCTGCGTAAATCCACGATACGTTTAATATGCTCTATATAGATAGGGCATTTGTCCTCGCAAAGTCCACACGTCGTGCAAGACCATAGCGTCTCTTTAGAGATTATGTTACCCGGAATAACCGGATTGACCGCCTCTCTTCGGGTTCTTAAAAATGATGACTTTTCAATGGAATGTCTTTTTATTGTTTGAACCAGTACCCTAGGAGATAATGGTGCTCCACTCATATATGCCGGACAGCCTTTCTGACATCTTCCACAGGAAATACATGCATCTAATTCGAGTAGCTGCTTTTTACTAAACTCTTCGAGACGGGCTGCACCTAAAGCCTTTTCGCCTGGGAAGATAAGTTCAACAGGGGTTAATCCACCAATTGGGGAGAACGGTCTTAAGAAGATATTTAGCGAAGAA
>JAUZPJ010000355.1 GCA_030706025.1 Bacillota bacterium
AGTCGTACTCATAATTGTACTGAAGTTTAAGATAGCCTGCCCAGCTTATCCTCGAGTTGAGCAAGTACCAGAGGCCATGCTTGTTCATGTCCATTCCTGGATTCTTCATCCAGAAACACCGCGTGGGTTAATCGTAATACAGTTCCGTTCTCAGTTTGATTCAATTCTACGGTCACAACGGTCTCGGCTCCTTTTGTTCCGCCGGCACCTGTCAGCCATGTAAGTTCAATCAGTCGATCAGGCTCAAGTCTGAGAAAACGACCATAGTGTGGATGACGTTGTCCTTCAAAGGATGTTTCGAAGAAAAAGACAGCGTTAATTTCTCCTTTCATCAAGACCGATCCCGGTGCTGCGAACCAGAGATCAAACTGTTCAGTCCAAGCTCTATACAATAGTTTGGGTGGAAATGGCATGACTCGCTCCACGGAAAGGCTAAACGGTCTTGATGACAAATCGGGAATACTTATGGGAATTTTATGTTCCATGGTTTAATCCCCTTTATTCTATAATTTTTCTACGACAGGTATCCACACTTCACATCGATAGTCCTGCGCTGATGTATCTCCCGAAGGATATACTTCGATTTCCGGTCCATTAGCATGTTCAAAGCCTTTTGTAGGGAACCATTCCTGAAAGATGTTTGACCATACCTTTATGATTGCATCCGGCATAGGCCCAACTGATGTAAAAACGGCCCAGGAAGCAGCAGGTATTTCTCTCATCTCAAATTCATGTCCCTGTGAATTTCTTACATCTTCTATGGCGATCATGTAAGATAATTGATCCTCTTCGAAATCGAGGCATACGCCAAGCAACGTTTGCGCACGATCTAGCGCAAGAAGTTTTTCAATCGTACCATCAGTATTGCATTGTTCCCACAACTTTGAAATCCTCAGGTTGTGCTCTCCGTCAGCACAAGGCACTTTGAATATCTTACCCATAACCTTAAACGCATCTTTTTGAACGATTTTGTAATCCATATCCTTATCTCCCTTCAGCGTAACAATATAAAGGTATTTGGAAATAACGTACAAAGCAGGAACGCATTTGACTTTTTTAGTTAATTGCGTTCCTGCTTTCTCAAGTTCTGAATTGCCGAATTCAGAACTCGTTATTCGTACAAAATCCTGTTGTCTCATGCGAGTTATTTTCATCCTCAAATTGAACAGTAACATGCCCAATGTTAAATGTGTTTTTTAACCTATTTTCGATTTCATGAATAAGTGTTTGTGATTCCTGTACAGTAAGCTCCCCATTTACCACGATATGACCACTCATAGCGTTGCGATTAGACGTTAAACTCCAAATATGCAGGTCGTGAACCCCGTGGATTTCCTTTATTGACAAAATCTCAGCTTGAACATCTTCAAACTTTACGCCTAGGGGTGTTCCTTCCATTAGGACAACATAGGTTTCTTTCATGATTCGCCAAGCACCCGCAGCAACCAAAAGAGCAATTAAGAGACTCAAAATAGGATCGAGGATATACCATTTTGTAAAATACATAATGACACCAGCTATAATAACTCCTGCTGAAGCCGCGGCATCACCTAAAACATGGAGCATGGCACTCTTAATATTTATATTGTCCGCTTGATCACGCATGCCAAGACCGATGTAAAGGTTCATCACAAGGCCTATTGTGGCTGTTATAAAAAGAACTACTCCCTGTACCGGTTCCGGATTGAAGATACGCCGATAAGCTTCATCACCGATGAAAATGGCGATTCCTATCAGTGTTAAGGCATTAAAGAGAGCTGCAAGAATGGTAATACGATGGTAACCGTAAGTCATGGATTTGGATGGCAGATTGGTCGATATTTTAATTGCCAACCACGCCACAACCAATGAAGCAACATCCGTCAACATGTGTCCGGCGTCGCTAAGAAGAGCCAAGCTGTTTGCCCATATTCCGCCCACAATCTCTGCGACCAGTATCACAATTCCAAGGAAAATTGCAGTTTTTAATTTATTTTGAGCGACATGAACATGACTTCCCGAATGAGAAGGGTGGTCATGATGACCATCATGATGTTCATGAGAATGTTCGTGGTTGTGCTCATTTTTAGATTCATTCATTAAAAGCCCTCCAAAAGGAAACTCACGAAGGTTATTGTCCCCTTAACAACACCTATTATGACTACGAACCGATTCCAGAAGAGTCTGAATCCTGTTCTTTAAGAATCAGGAGTATCCCAATAGCTGCAAACAACCCCATACTCGCCCCAAAATAGAAAGGGGCTGAGGCACCTAAGAGATCCCACAACAAACCTGCCAGCAATGAGGCAGGCAGCAAGGCTAGGCCGACTAAGGTGGCGTGCAAACCTATGACTGTCCCCCGTAAATGAGCGGGTGCAATATCTGCTAAAAGTGCCTTTTCCACACCTTCTGTAAAAGCGATGTAAAATCCATAAACAACAAACAGCGACCAAAGGGTGGAAAGTCCGCTTACTAAGGCAAACCCCAGATAAACCAAAGCGTATATGAAGTAACCTGTCACCAAAATACGCCTACGCCCAATGCGGTCGGATAATCTAGCAATTGGATAGGATAAGATTCCGTAACTTATGTTATATACTAAGTATAGCAGGACAACTAACGGTGCGTCGGCACCAAGATTACTAGCTCTAAGTAATAGAAATTGATTCGATGAATTCCCTAGGTTAAAGATAAACGCTAATATCAAGAAGGCTTTAAGTCTCGTATCCAGGGCAGACCATGCAAAAGAAAGTTTCTTTTGACCTGTTCGGATTTCCCGAGGTTGCCGCACGAAGAAAAGCACTATCACTCCTATAAAAGCCGGGATCATTGAGAACAAGAAAATGCGTTTAAAATCGGTTGCGTTTCCGATCAAGAGAAAATAGGCAATCGTAACTCCAAGAGCTGCTCCAAAGGTATCCATCGCCCGGTGTAGGCCGAAGGCATGCCCTCGAGCTCCTGCTTTAGCGGACTCAGCAATCAGAGCATCGCGCGGTGCGGTCCTTATCCCTTTGCCCAAGCGATCGATCACCCGCGATATTAGTACTCCACCCCAGGAACCAGCAAATAAAAGAACAACTTTACCCAGCATAGAACTGCCATATCCGGCGATGGCCAATTCCTTTTTCTTCTTAGTCTTATCTCCCCACTAGCCTGAGAAGACTTTTAATACACTAGCAATGCTCTCGGCTATGCCTTCAATTACTCCAACGATTGCCGGGCTAGCCCCAAGTGTGGAA
>JAUZPJ010000356.1 GCA_030706025.1 Bacillota bacterium
AAGGGTTCTTACCGGTAGGCCATCCATTTTCGGTAACCCGAATGGGGACCGAAGCAGGTATACCTGCCGTAATTAGATCTTTTTCCCTTAAATTGCGAAGTGTACGTTCCACGGAAGCTGATGTTTCTTTCAAATCAAGCGGTTGTTCCTCGAATACATCCACATAAAAGTTATGTCCGACAAAATCGACGGAATCTATAAACCCGTCCCCACCGGCCTTGGCGAGGTTTTCCCAAAAATGAGGAACCGCCATTGGACCATCCGGGACTGACCCGAATCCAATCTTAATCGGGAGATTGCGATCTCGGGTTTCATTTTTAGCTGCTATTACCCCTTCTACAAGAGCTTGCAGTATATACGGCTTCGAACCTTCCATAAACGACAAATTAGGTTCGTTTGTAATCTGAAGAGAAGCCAAATGCGAGCCGTATTGGTTAATGACTTTTCGAATAAAACCGAGCCAACTTTCAAGTTCTATGACCGGCTCTTGGTGATGCTTCCAATCCCCACATCCCAAGGCCAAGTCCCCTAATAAGCCAGCCTGAAGATAGCGATCCGCATTGGATAACATTTTTGATTCCCATTCTTCCGTATAAATGAGATAGTTTCTTGGAAGCAGCTTCTTAGACTCACCCCGAAGGTCTTGGAGTGCGAATTGAATCTTTTCGTAGTTATCCTGCGGTCCGACAGCCAAACCGACTGGTGTACCAGCCACGCTTAGCGGGTAAATTCCAAACGTTAATCCTGATGCAATCACACTGTTTACACCTCTTTTAAATTATCAACTGAGCAAAAAATTTATTTATTATCCATTAATACCCTCTTGTAAGATAAAATGACTATGCCTTGAAGTTATAATTCTCAAATCAAAATAAAACTATAACTATAACAAGAAGGGGCACTAAAAAAACAATTGCAAAGCTAAAAACAAAGCATTCTATATTTATTGCCACAAAATCTCATTTGTCGATTATTGGCGGAAATTAATGTAAGAAACTTAGAAGGATTTAAATGCAAATTAGAGAATTTAGGGGTTTATACTCGTATCTTAATAGATATGATCCTGGTCCAAACATATCATTATTTCAGAACATTCGGGGCAAGAGTAGATTTATTAAAAAGGAGGAGATTAAATCTAAAGATGAAGCCAACGACACGACGTATGATTGCCGTTTTGGGGATCGGCACCTTCCTAGTATGTGCTCTATTATTCTTGACGTATCATTACATTGTTGGACCTCAAGGATTAAGTACAAGTATGCCAGCTTTAAGTGCAGTGACCTTAGGGGAAAACAAAGCCTGTGTGGAATGCCACCAAAAAGAAAGCCCAGGAATTATTCAGCAATATCATGACAGCAAACATTCAGGACGCGGAGTTCAATGTCTTGATTGTCACAAACCCGCCAAAGGTCAGGAAACCCTAACAAAAGAACATTATAAGGTGGCTCTCATCGCCAAACCTACTCCCAACAATTGTGTACAATGTCACGAAACAGAAGTCGCACAATTTGGGGACAGCAACCATTCCGCAAAATCATGGTATGCTGTCGAAGGAACGAAAAATTTTACACCTGAAGAGCTTGCGAAGTACCATTTGCTCGATGCTAATGGCAAGCCCCTTAATTCCGGTAATGCTAATCCTGTTTTTAACCTCATCGGTAAAGATGCTAGTGCCCAGTCCTGTGAAGTCTGCCATGCTATTGGTCAAAAGAATAGTGATAGTAGTTTTGGAGATTGCACAAAGTGTCATTTAAGACACACGTTCGATGTAGCACAGGCCCGCAAACCGGAAACTTGTGCCCAATGCCACCTGGGGCCAGATCATCCCCAAGCAGAAATCTATAACGAATCTGCGCATGGTGCTTATTACCAAGCTAATTCGTCTAAGTACAATATGGAGGCCCCTTCGGGCACTTTGACCGTCAAGGATTTTCCGGCCCCAACGTGTACCATCTGTCATATGTCCGCATTCGGAAGTGTTCAAGGAACTCACGATGTAGGTCAACGTCTAAAATGGACCTTAACACCAGAAATAGCTACAATACGTAAAGATGGAACTGCTCACCAGCAAACAATGAACGCAATATGCCTCAATTGTCACGTCCAAACGTCCATCGATGAAGTTATGGGCAAAGCAGACAAAACGATTGCACTCACAAATCAAAATGTCGAGAAAGGTAGATCGATCATTCAAGATCTGCGCAATACGGGGTTACTGGGGACCAAACCGTTGGGAACTCCCTTAGATTTCCTGTATTTCGAGCTATGGCATCATGAAGGCCGCAGAGCACGGTTCGGTGCCGTGATGGGAGCTGCAGATTACGTCAACTGGCATGGAATCTACGAGCAGGATAAAGCGCTAGTAGAACTGCAATCTGAAGCCGATGCCTTAAAAACGAAGCACTAGGAGGATTGGGAAATGTTTGATCGGCTCTTTCGAATAGCTTCTACCTATAAAACTCCTCTTTTGCTTAGCATGATGGGTCTTAACTTTTTGCTGACAGGTGTCGATGTCTTAATTGCCCACTCGCAAAACAACTTTTTCCGTTGGGAGCTTATTCCCTTGATTTATACCCCCCTTGCGGTTCTGGCTCTTCTTAGTCGACTCATCTTCAAGTCCAATACCGTGAAGCGAATCTTTCAGGCAGTGATGTGGTTGGGTGTTTTTGTCGGCGTTGTAGGTACTTTTTTTCACCTAACTGGAAATGCTACATTCAGCCGAGAAAGCTTACACCGCCTCCTGATTGAAGGGTCTCCTGTTGCTGCCCCGATTGCCTTTGCTGGGATTTCCTGCTACTCCTTGGTTAGCGAGCACTACCGAGGAACTGTTCGACGATCCAAATTACTAATTTTAGTTGGGCTTGGTTTCTTAAGCGCGGTTGCAGCGGCATTCTTAGATCATGCTCGCCTCGCTTTTTCACCGGGCTACACCTTAATTCCATTAGTGTTGGGTTCCCTTGCAGCAATAGCCTGTTTTTATATTGCATATAGTCAAGTCAACACCATAGAAACTTGTATATACTTAACTATTTTGGCAATAAATGTATTGGTAGGTCTATTAGGATTTGGATTTCATCTGTTAGGTGATTTGGCTGGAACTCAGAGTATTGTTTGGGCAAGAATAATGTATCGAAATCCTTTGCTAGGACCACTTCTCTTCTCTAATCTTGCTTTTCTAGGTGGATTAAGCGTGCTGCCGGAA
>JAUZPJ010000357.1 GCA_030706025.1 Bacillota bacterium
AACCATGAAGACCCCAGCAGTAAATCCATGCTTTTTAAGAATTGGAAAAGCGGTTGTATAATTATCTGCATAGCCGTCGTCAAACGTGATTACAAACGGTTTTTTAGGGAGAGCCCCCCCAAAATTTTGGGCTTGGTAGAATTGTTCAAGGGTAATACTTTCAAACCCATTGTCCTTAAGATAGGTCATTTGTTCCTCAAATTGATCAGGCGGCATTCTTAATTCATTTCCAGCTTCCAACTTCACTGAATGGTAATACAAGATTGGTACAGCTTTAGGGGGTACTACATTTGGATGATTCATTGCAGATGGCTTCATTGACGATCCGAGAGTAGCCATCGTTAATGGCGGTGAATACCCCGACACTTTTTTAGCGGTTAAGCCTGCAATGTAATATCTAATTTCAAATATAAGCACGAATAGAAAAAAAGCAAAGACAAGTGTACCAACTTTTTTAGACATCGTTACGTGTAACCCCCTCGACGCTCTCTGGAACACGATTAGGCGTATCCAAATACTAGAATTATTTTACCATATTAATCACTCCATTAGCTCTTTGAACTTAAAAACACTGATTCTTACAGTTTATCAATAACGTAAAGAAAACTTGGCTGGCGCCCGAAGACACTGTCTTCGCACGGATTAGCATTTCTTGCAGTATATAACGAAGTTTATA
The DNA here is from genome assembly GCA_030706025.1 of Bacillota bacterium. Taxonomy (GTDB): domain Bacteria; phylum Bacillota; class Desulfitobacteriia; order Desulfitobacteriales; family Desulfitobacteriaceae; genus Desulfosporosinus. The sequence continues at coordinate 677 of JAUZPJ010000357.1, forward strand.
CTTTCTGACAGTACCAAAAAGGATCCCGAGAATAATTCCCGAGATCCCTTTAAAAACGTATTTATAGTTGGCTAGGCACGAACCGCTTTACCGCCTTTACCACCTTTACCTTGTGACTTCTTCATACGAGTCTTAATTTCCACAAGGATTTGGCTAGCATTAAAAATTGAGGAATAGGCTCCACTAAATACCCCAATTAACATAGCCAAGGAAAACACCCTTGTTGATTCCCCACCTAAGATGAACACCGAGAATAGAGCGATGAGAACCGTAACAACCGTATTGATTGAGCGACGCATTGTTTGCCAAACGGATTTATCGACCATGTCTTCATAGCTGTCACCACGCCTCATCTTAACTTCATTTTCACGAATCCTATCGAAAATAACGACAGTATCATTAATGGAGTAACCAAAGATCGTCAAGATAGCAGCTACAAACGTTGAATCAATTTCCCATCTAAACAATGAGAAGATTCCTACTACGACTAAAACATCGTGCAATAAGGCTATAATTCCGGAAATTGCAAAGACAAACTGGAAGCGAATCGTGATATAAGCAATCATCAAACCCATAGCAATAATTAAAGCATAAAAAGCGTTCCGGGTGAGTTCTTGACCCATTGCCGGACCTACTTTATCTTCTTTAAGCGAGGATTTATCATAATCTCCAACCTTAGCCTGCAAAGCTGTTAACAATTCGTTACGTTTCGCCTCTTCTAATGCCACTGTTCGAATCAAAGCAGTAGTATCCCCATTCGATAATTGTACAGGACCTTCCAACCCAACTGATTTCATGGTATCCGTAATTGCCGTTTGTGTCACAGCCTTTTTAAAGGTCACATCAAGCATTGTTCCGCCTTTAAAATCAATTCCCAGGTTTAGGCCTTGCATAAAAAGAGAAATAACTCCCGGAATAATAATCAGTAAGGAAATTGCAAACCACCAATACCGCTTTTTAACAATATTGAAATATAGGGGGTGCAATTTTTGAACCTCTTCATAAGTTGCCTGATGTTTGGTTTCCATTATGCATCCCTCCTAACGCCAAACCATGATGTATTTAGTTTTGGACTTATACCCACAATTAAACGTAATACAAGTCTGGTGAACGTAATTGCGGTGAACAAACTCGCAATAATTCCAACGCCCAAAGTAAGTGCAAACCCCTTGATAGAACCTGTTCCAAAAAAGTAAAGAGTCATTGCGGCAATAAACGTTGTTACGTGGGCATCAATAACTGTAACGAAGGCTCGGCTAAATCCCGATTCTACCCCTGCCCGCAGAGATTTTCCAGCGCGAATCTCTTCCTTAAGACGCTCGTAAATGATGATATTAAAATCCACAGCCATACCAATGGAGAGAATAAAACCTGCAATACCCGGAAGTGTCAGTACCACTCGAAACATCCAAAACACCCAAAGAACAATGGCACCATAAACAATTAAGGAAAAGTCCGCCACAACCCCAGGTAAACGATAGAATATTAGCATAAATAGAAAGATAAAGATTAGACCATACAGTCCCGCCTGAATGCTTTTGTGTAAGGAGTCAATCCCCAAAGATGCCCCTACTTGACGCTTCTCAGAAATACTCATACTAACAGGCAAGGAACCAGAGCGCATAAGAACTGCATGATTTGCAGCTTCTTCCAAGGTTGCATAGCCTGTGATCTCCGCTTGTCCGTTGAGAATTGGCGTATTAACCGTTGGATTCGTCAAGAGCTTATCATCCAAATAAACCCCGATTCTTTGACCGATATATTTAGTTGTCAAATCTCCGAATTTTTTGGCCCCGTCCGATGAAAATGTTAAATTAACAACAAACCCACCATTCTGGCCTTGCGCACCGGTTGCGTCTTTTAGTTCATCCCCCTGTAATACAACATTTCCTTGAGGATCTCTAAACGTCAGCTTTGCTGTAGTTTTTAAGATATCAACCGCTTTGTCGGGGTCCGAAACACCTGCCAGATCAACAACTATCCGTTTCTTATCATAATCCGCTTGGACTATGGGTTCGGAAACCCCCAGATCGTTGACCCGCTTGGCAATAATCGCTTTTGCTTTGTCCATGTCATCGCGAGTAATTGGAGCGCCGCCCTTATTTTGCTCAGCTTGCAAAACTAAGTGCACACCACCACGTAGGTCAAGTCCCAACGGAATGCCCTTCGCGGGATCCGCTAGAGGTTTAATTGATAGCGCTACGGCCACTGCAACAAGAAGCACAAGCGTTACCAGTTTAATGATATTTCCCCGTCTCATCTACTTTCCTCCCTTTTTATATGATGGGACTTGCCCATGCAAAGTCCATTATAAAACTTTACAGTTTATAATGTCAATGTAAGGAAAACGATGGTAAAAAAGTCAGATAGATTAAAGCAACTTGACCTCGTTAATCTTAAGTTCAAATTTAGTTAGCAAGAATTCGGCTGCTTTACGGCATAATAGCATTCTGGCCAAGAATATTTCGAAGTACTACATAACAGGACAAATCTCAGTATCGATTGTGAGTTCTAAGG
>JAUZPJ010000358.1 GCA_030706025.1 Bacillota bacterium
GCTAATTAACAAAGTTTGGATATCTACATGTGGTTGGTACTCGATGTTAGCCGTTGTCTACATCTTCTTTTTCCTTTTACTTGTAGATTTAGTTCGGTTGCTCGATAAATATTTGAGATTTGTTCCGAACGTTATGCCCCTACCCTTTCGTCCCGCCTTTTGGTCTGCAACCAATAGCACCAGCTGACCATGATGATGGCCCTTTTATGCGCGCGGGGATTTTCTAAAACAAGACGATTAGTCATTTAATTGCTTCCATAGTGAATAGTTGTTATAGTCCTGTTGATCAGTTATTTCTAACCCAAACCAAGCGGGCACTTGAAAACTAACGGCTCTCTCTACACTATCAAACTCAACTTCCACAACTCTCAACTGAAAGTCCAGAAAAGTATCCACTTCAAGCCGGAAATCCAAGTAGCCATAAACCGTACGTACTTTTCGCAACCACTTTCCTGAAAGGCCGGTGGTCAAATCCTTAAATTCAGGACTGCTAAGTTGAAGGTTACTTTCCTCCCGAACAAGCCCCTGACCCCTTTTTACCGTTTTCCAGTATTGAACGGACTGATCCCCGAGTAGATTGGTTTCTTCCCGCAGCCGATAATCACCCTCTGGAGTTTCTACATAATATTGCTGAATCAATTTATTCGCCAGCATTTTAAACCCATCGGGCACTTCTGCAACTAAAAACCTACGCTCAATTTCCATGTGCTTTTAGCCTTTCTCTCTAGTTTTTTGCAGTGCAAAGTTTTAGGAATAGTTCCCCATTGTTTGATAGGTACGACTTTTGCTATATTCTAATAATTACGGCCCCCTTTAGCAAGAGGGCCGTTAAATCTTAAGTTGCCGGAGGGAATACGATAGCATTAATAGCACGATCCCCGCCGTGATAATTACCTAGCAAGCTCATAGCCAGGCCAAGACGTCGGCGCATACGCCGGAGTAAGTTGCAACTCTGCGATTCGAGGCCGCTCACAGAAATAACTGTGTCGTTTCGAATTGTAATTCCTCCCTCCTAAATGACTTTTACATTAGTCAAGTTTGCATTAAAGCCTTTCAAAACCGCAAAAGTTAACTTATCCATGGTCGCACCGTCAAAGATCGCTTTTTTAATCGTCTTTTTTGTTTTAAATGAAATTTTAAATGATACATTTTTTAATATGGCATTTCTAAAAGAGGTCCCTGTTAAGCCTGATTTAAAAAAGACCGTATTATGCAACGTTAGATTATCAAAGGATACATCGGATAAATCAGCAGTACTAAACTCCGTATTATCCAGAATCGTTCCTTTAAAGCTCGCATTGTTAAGGCTTGAAATACTGAACTTTACACCGGAAAGGTTTGCGCCATCAAAACGTACGCCTTTCAGGTCAGACACAAGAAATTTTGCTCCGGTTAGATTAGCGCACTCAAAACTTGCATTTTCCAGTGCAGACATGTTAAAGGTCGCTCCGCTAAGATCAGCGCCGTTAAATCTCACATCTTTTAAATCAGTACATACATAGGAACTGTTCGCCAAATCAGCAGTGCTGAAATCTGCCCCTTTTAAAGCGCTGGCATCAAACTTGCCGCGGTGTACTTTTACCCCTCTTAAATCTGAATCTTGGAGATTGTTCATTGACAAATCGTGTCTAACCATCTGCTTAAGTTCTTTGGTCTGAACGGTGATACTTTCTACAATCTCTTCTATATCTCCAATGGAGTCGATGGTCATTTGGAATGCAGTTTCATCGTCATACCCCTGATGCTTAAAATCACTCAATTTCTCCTGTAAATCAACAGACAGCTCCTCTTTCAATTCCTTTACCGAATTTAAATCCTCATAGGGCGAAAATACCCCATCTAAATATTTCATCAATTTCTTATTCATCGTTATTACCACCTTTCTTATAGCAACTGTTCCAGGATACGCTTGGCGTCCTCCCAATTTTTCTTGTTTTCGAGATAAACCTTTTTTCCTCTATTCGTGACCTTATAATACTTGCGCCTTCCCCCCTGGCTTTCATCCCCCCAGTAGGAAGTTACACAGCCGTCATTTTCAAGTCTTTTCAGGCTGGAAAACATGGTTGACTCTTTCAGTTCATACTCACCACCGGAGTTTAAATGGATCAACTTTGTTATTTCATATCCATATTTATCACCGTTCAGCAATAACTTCAGGATCATCGTGTCTGTATGTCCTCTCAGTAAGTCAGAGGAGATTTTATTATCGACCACAGTATCACCTCCATGGTTTTAATATACATCGCATTACTACGACTGTCAAGGTAATACATTAATCGTATTATTATTACTGTCGTAATATTAAAAATAAGAATTAGATAGTTCCTTCTTAAGGGTACGCCCCTAAAACAAAAAGCCCCTCGGAACATACGTCCAAGGGAACACAAAATACACTATCAAATTTGCCTGATATTGATTTATACTGGTACCTGACCCCAACTTCACTGATCACAGGCTAAAACAAAACTACCAGAAATAGGGAAAATGCCTTAATTTTATTATACTTCGTTCTATTTTTTCAAGTAGATTGTGCGCAGCGTCTTCTCTTCTCCATCTAATAGCGGAACCCCTTTAGCAATCTATGTCTCTGCTTGAGCCAACTTCCTATATACCTCTACAAGCGCAAGTTGACGTTCATAGGTTTCTATACTCATTATAACCAAAACGCCATATCCATTCTTTGTTATGAAAATCGGTTCATCCAAAAAAATCTATGGGGTATATGTAGTAGGGTCTCAAATTAATGTTACCCCATGGTGGACTGTCAGGGGCATATTCACGCTGATCAATGCACCTGGTTAACCATACGCAAAGAACCGTGAGTTATAAAGTTCTTCGCTGCTCCCGGTTCCTGGTATTATCTAAATCAGCTTTTCAATTACTGGTACGGGTTCAAAGTCTGCCAGTTTACTAACTTCTTTGAAATAGATAAGCAAAATGAACACTTCCCGGGGTTCTTCAAATTCGTCGACATGCTCGATGTTGATTCCTTTCCCTTTGAAGAAATTCATCAGGTTTAAGTCTTTATTTTCATCCTTCCCTATAAGTACATTATATTCCTCGACCAATTTCTGTAGCTTCGCCTTATTTTCCTCGTTGACCTCTATATCAGGGAAGCGATAATTCGCTGAATTTTTTCCGAAATAAACCATCTTCTTAAGGGATGATTCCGGTAATTGCTTTGCAGC
>JAUZPJ010000359.1 GCA_030706025.1 Bacillota bacterium
GGAAAGGAATGAATTTTCCTCATTATACTAGAAACAGATTCTAGGTTTTTGGGTGAACTAGGATCAGCAATAGCCATGTTTCGGCTATTTTCTATGTATTTGCTTATTTTGATTCCGCTCTGTTCATCAAAGTAAATGCAATCAGAGTTCACACCGAACTCTGAGGCAATATTGTTATTGACCCTTTCAATTTTGCGATCAATGATCTGTTCCGTCATGCCGCCCGGTCGCCGTATGACATATTCGATACCCTTAATAGCCATTATGTAGTTATAATTGGTAAGTCCGCCGGCAAAGCGGGATTTGTCGAATACGATGCTTTCATCGTTAAAAGCATGACGTAGCTTTTCTTGAACTAAGTCGTCCATTTTCATAGTTAGCTCCACCAAGTTACTTTACCTTACTTTACTTGGATTTCAGAATTATTCTTAATTTACTTTAGCAAAAAAGACTTACTAAATCAATCATTTGGATCGCTTTAATATCAGATTGTTAATGCTGAGCCTGAAAATCCCCAATAATCTAGCATTTCCATAAATTATAACGTATAAATAATGGTTTTATCTTGAACATATATATTAAATTTTTATCTTAATTGTTCAAGAAAGTACTTTTAGTACAATAAGTGAATTTTACTATATATAATAATGCAATTATATATATATATTCTTCAAAAAGATATTAGCTGCATGCGATATTATAAAAGCAACAAATTATCGGTTGGTTGGCGAAAATACGATAAAAAACGACAATCCTTGGAAGTTTAAACCTATAGAAAAGTGGGGTTGTTTCGATGAAATATTTTGGAGAAGAAGCCTTGGGTCTTGTAGAAACAAGAGGTATGGTTCCGGCAATTCAAGCGGCAGATGTCATGTGTAAGGCGGCTAACGTTGTTCTTGTTTCCTATGAAAATGTAGGGTCTGGGCTTGTCACCGTTATGGTTAAAGGAGATGTGGCAGCGGTAAGATCAGCTGTAGAAAGTGGTGCTGCTGCTGCTGCAGCCATTGGTGAGGTGACGGCATCACATGTCATGCCTCGTCCTATCAGTCGGGTAGGTAAGATTGTTTCGGTACACGACATTGATGCGTAATGATCATTGATAGTTCCGGAAAGGGGAGTCCGTGTGGACAAAAATAGTGCCTTAGGGTTCATCGAAACGTATGGCCTGGTTTCGGTGCTGGAAGCTGCGGATGCCATGTGTAAAGCTGCGGATGTGGAATTAGTCGGTTATGAAAATGTAGCTTCTGGTTTGATTTCGGTAGTGATTCGGGGTGACGTGGGGGCGGTGAAAGCGGCTGTCGAGGCTGGCATCAAGGAAGCTAGCAAGGTGGGCAAGATCTATTGTTCCAATGTCATTGCCAGGCCGCATGCGGACGTAGAAAAGATTATTGCCAGATACGTTATTGACTGGTAATTAACGTATTTGTAAACCTTTGACTCTGCGAGTGGAGGGGGAGTGACTAAGATATGAATAGAATTGATAATGATTTACGCTCCGTCCAAGAAGCCCGGATTCTTGTGGAAAACGCCCGCGAGGCGCAAAAGGTGCTGGGGGCTTTTTCTCAGGAAAAAATTGATAAGATCGTTGGGCATATGGCTGAAGAAGTGTATAAACATGCCAGGGAACTTGCCGTTATGTCCCACGAAGAAACAGGATTTGGCAAATGGCAGGATAAGTTTGTCAAAAATGTTTTTGCGAGTGATTTTCTCTATAAGAAAATCAAGGACATGAAAGTTGTTGGCATTATCGATGAAGACGAAGAAAACAAGACTATAGATATTGGCGTACCTGTTGGTGTGATCATCGGGTTACCTCCTTCGACCAACCCAGTCTCCACTACAATATATAAAGCACTGCTCGCCGTAAAATCTGGAAATGCGATTGTTTTTTCTCCTCATCCTAAGGCCCAAAAGACGATCACCAAGGTGCTTGACATACTAATACGGGCGGCGGAAGAAAATGGGTTACCAAGTGGTGCAATCGGATATTTGCGAACACTTACTTGGGACGGTACAGTTGCACTGATGAACCACAAAGACACATCGCTTATTCTGATTACGGGTGTGCCAAAGATGGTCAGAGCGGCGTATACATCCGGAAAACCGACTATTTATGGTGGCCCAGGTAATGGACCGGCCTTTATCGAGCGTTCAGCTGACATAAAAAAGGCCGTAGAAGACATTATTACCAGCAGAACGTTCGATAACGGAATTGTCTCAGCTTCGGAACAATCCATTGTTGCTGAGGACTGTATCGCCGATGAAGTAAGACAAGAACTCAGGAAAAATGGAGCTTACTTCATGTCAGAACAAGAATCTGAACAGCTCGGTAAGTTTTTTTTCCGTCCTGATAACAGTTTGAACCCGGAAATTGTCGGGAGATCAGCGATAGAGTTAGCGCGGAAAAGCGGCATATGTGTCCCGGAAGACACGAAAATCTTGATTTCCGAACAAAAATATGTATCTTCAACCCATCCTTATTCAAGGGAGAAACTTTGCCCGGTTTTGGCATTTTACGTAGAAAAGGATTGGATGAATGCCTGTGAAAAGTGCGTAGAATTGCTAATTAATGAGGGGCGAGGACATACCCTGGTCATTCACTCAAAGAATGAAAATGTGATTCGGGAATTTGCCCTGAAAAAACCAGTATCAAGAGTACTTGTGAATACTCCAGCAACATTAGGGGGCATAGGAGCGACGACCAATCTGTTCCCGGCATTGACCTTGGGTTGTGGCGCAGCAGGTGGAGGGTATACTTCTGATAATGTCTCCCCCATGAACTTGATTAATATCCGAAAGGTTGGTTATGGTGTGCGGCAAATAGAGGATATAACCAATGGTATTCAGGTGGGGGAAGTCGCTGAAGTAATCGGAACTCGTTGCTCGGTCAATCAGCGTTCCGTTGGAAGTACACATGATCTAAAAGAGTTGCTCCAAGACTTGATGAAGCAACTTAACTGGTACGGAGATTATTAAGGTGATAACGATAAGGGACGATTTGAAGAGATGATCGATCGAAATCATTTTAAATAGAAATAGAACAACCAATAAAGTGAGAAGGAGGAAAGAACGTTGGATATCAAAGAATTTTCGAATAAATTCGCGGATGCCACAAAGCATTTATCCCCAGAAGAAACGGCCGCCATCATGAAGCTGTTTCAGGGAATTTCCAAGGAA
>JAUZPJ010000036.1 GCA_030706025.1 Bacillota bacterium
GCATGCTAAAGATTATGATTATATTCTCGTGGATTTCGACTTACCAACGAATATTCCCTTGGAACTCATTATAGCCCGCCTTCAAAACAGTAAGACGATCATCTTGAAAAGTGTGACAACCTTAAGCGAACTGGAAGTGGCCTTTGGTGTCATGGAGCAAGGGAGTGACGGTGTAGCCTTTTCCGGCACCGATATCCATGAGATTATTGAAGTAAGCAATTACTTGCAAAAGCAGGAGAGTTATAAGATAGAACTTAAACCTCTCGTTGTATCAGAAGTTCGGCATATTGGGATGGGCATGAGATCCTGTATTGATACCACTGGTCTCATGACTCAAGATGAAGGCATGCTCATCGGTTCAACCTCCCAAGGTGGAATTTTTGTTTGTTCAGAGACTCATTTCTTACCCTATATGAATTTGCGTCCTTTCAGAGTTAATGCCGGAGCGATTCACTCTTATGTATGGATGCCCAATAATGCTGCGGAGTACCTTACAGATTTGTCTGCAGGTAGTCAAGTATTATGTGTGAACACCAAAGGAGAGGTCAGGACCCTCACAGTTGGAAGAATAAAGACGGAAATGAGGCCCTTGCTCTTAATTCGCGGGCAAGCGGGAGGCAAGGAAATCAATGTTATTGTGCAGGATGATTGGCATATTCGGATCATGGGAGCTGACGGACTACCGAAAAACGCAACCTTGATCCAGCCTGGTGACGAGCTTTTTGCTTATGTTAGTGAACCAGGACGTCATGTGGGAATTAAAGTTAATGAAACAATCCTAGAAAAATAGCCAGGGGGGATCTAGTTGACAGGGAAAGAGGTCCGTCTAAATCGTCTCTTCAAGTATTCAGAACGAATGATCATTGTTCCTCTGGACCACGGCATAACAGTAGGCCCTATTCAGGGCTTAGAAAATATCTCTAAACTAGTAAGTCAGGTTAACAAGGGGAAGGCAGACGCCGTCGTTGTGCACAAAGGGTTAGTTCCCCAAATTAAAGACTATTTGGGTGCAGACGGGTGTGAACTTATTGTCCATCTATCGGCCTCAACCTCTTTATCAGCTAGTTCAAGTCGAAAAGAATTGGTTTCAACGGTAGAACACGCCATAAGCTTGGGTGCGACGGCTGTCTCTATTCACGTTAATCTTGGTAATTCGTACGAGTCTGAAATGCTGAGGGATTTTGGAAAAGTCTCAGATCGCTGCGTTCAATGGGGTATCCCATTATTAGCAATGATGTATGTCCGAGATAATGCTAATAAAAGTGAGTATAGTGCGACGAAAATTAAACATGCAGCTCGCGTGGCCCAAGAACTAGGGGCAGATATTATTAAGGTGAATTATACCGGGAGCGCTGAATCGTTCGCCGAAGTGGTCAATGCAGTAAAGGTACCGATCGTTATCGCCGGGGGACCAAAAATGTCGTCCACGAAGGATCTATTATTCATGATTGACGAAACAGTTCAGGCCGGGGGCAAAGGTATTTCAATTGGAAGAAACATCTTCCAAAGTCCTGATCCAGAGAAATTAGTAGGAGTAATTCGTCAGATATTGGATACTAACTTGTCCAGAGAGGGAATTGAAGAGCTAGCCCTGACATTGTAAATCCTAATAATTCAAAAGCCCTTTATACACCAAAAATTGGTGCATAAAGGGCTTTTAGCAAAGTCTGTTATACAATGAGGGAAGAAACGGCTCCATAGGGGTCAATTTCGAGTCTAAGGGCCTCAACATTTATACCATATTGCGCCATCGTCGTTATCATGCTCTGAGAAATATTTTGCTGCGAACCGTCGGGTATCAGGGCAATCAGCGTAGGACCTGAACCACTCAAGGCAGAGCCATAGGCTCCGGCTTGAAGAGCGGCTTCTAAGGTTTGGAGCAATCCAGGAATGAGTATAGCACGTTGGTTTTGGTGGAGTACGTCTCGCATACCTTCTTTTAAGAGGGAATACTCTTCTCGAATAAACGCTTCTATTAATAATCCAGCGTGCGAAATGTTAAAAACCGCGTCCTTGCGGGAAACTTTTGGGGGCAAAATTCCACGAGCTTTTTGAGTGTTGAGGTGCGTATCAGGAATAATCACAACCGTCTTTAAAGTGGTTGATTGAGATAAAACTCGGGGCAAAATGCCCTTCTCTGTGGGGATCGATAGTGTAACTCCTCCATACAAAGCAGGGGTAACATTATCAGGGTGGCCCTCTATGGCATTAGCAACTTGCAGTAATTCCAGTTTGGAATAAGGTGAACCAGCTAAGGCATTCGCTGCCACGAGACCCCCGACAATGGCGGCAGAACTACTTCCTAACCCCCGAGAAGGAGGAATGTTATTTTCCAGAGTTAAGGCGGCCGAAGGATTGGGGAAGTGAATAAGATCCCAGAAATTGCACATGGTTTGCCAGACAAGGTTGCTTTCATCAGCCGGAATCCCGTCGTGATAAGACCCAGTTAAAGTGATTTGGAAGGGCCGATCAGTCTCCACGGTTATGGTGTTGTAGAGTTGAAGAGCCATTCCCAAACAATCAAAGCCGGGTCCTAGGTTGGCCGACGTCGCAGGTATTTTAACGCGAATCATGGTTGATCGCCCTGCCCGCTTTCAAAGCGAATCACATTTTGAATGGTTAGCACCTTGCTATATGCTTTGACAGAATCCAAGGCTTCTTGAAGTGAACCCTCACGACAGGGATGGGTCACAAGGACAATCTCCGCTTGATGGTGCCCACGGGGCTTTTGTATGATGGAAGCAAAGCTAATGTTAGCCTCAGCGAAGAGTAAGGCCAGAGTGGCAAGCACACGAGGTTCGTCTTTGACCAATAAACGAATATAGAAAGCTGTATAGAAATCTGAGACAGACTTAAGGGGAACTTCAAGGTAACAGGTACAGTTACTGTGAGAGGCAGAGTTCGCTTGAATATTATTGACGATTCGCATTACATCGGAGACAATCGCACTTCCTGTGGGGAGAGAACCAGCCCCTCGTCCATAATACATTGTTTGCCCAACGGCATCCCCAATAACAAAAATGGCGTTATAAACACCGTTTACGGAAGCGAGAGGGTGGGTTAAAGGTAAGATCGCGGGATGAACGCGAACCTCGATCCCTTCCTCTTGATGCTTTGCAATCGCTAATAGTTTTATCGTACAGCCGAGCTCAGCAGCATAGGCTAGGTCTTCTCGAGTAATTCGCGAGATTCCTTCAACAAAGACGTCTTTGAGGGCTACCCGTGAATTAAAGGCGATAGAGGAAAGAATGGCAAGTTTACGAGCGGCATCTAAACCGTCGACATCCGATGAGGGGTCGGCTTCCGCATACCCTAACTGTTGGGCTTCGGCCAGGACCTCGGCGTAATCTCGTCCCTGCTCCGCCATAGCAGTAAGTATGTAGTTAGTTGTTCCATTTATAATCCCCATTAAAGCAGTAATCCTATTAGCCACAAGAGACTCCTTCAGGGTGGCAATAATGGGAATTCCGCCTCCGACACTAGCTTCAAAGTGGAGTTCTTTGCCCGCTTTATCAGCGGCATCTAATAGTTCATGCCCGTGAAGGGCTAACAAATCCTTATTAGCGGTTACCACATGCTTACCATGCTTTAAAGCTTCCAAAATAAACGTCCGAGCGGGCTCGATTCCACCCATGACTTCTACTATAATATCAATTTCCGGATCTTGAAGAATTTTTTCGGGTTGGTCAGTGAGGATGTAGTCTCCACTAACTTCGCGTTCTTTATGCAGATCGCGGTCTAGTATACCTTTGATATTTATTTCGCAATGCGTTCGGGTTTGAATCACTTCGGCATTTTGTTGTAAGATCTTTACAACTCCCATACCCACTGTACCCAAACCTAAAATTCCAATATTTATCGGCAATGGAAGACAACTCCTCTCTTAATGTACAAATGTACTTACATAGTGGACATTATACCGCGTATTAGCTAGATTTGACAAGAGAGTCTTCAAATGAATTTTTGGAGATTTGTTGCAAATAGGGTTGACATGTGGGAACGTATTCCTGTATCATATACACAAAGTTAACAACAAGCAATGTAATAGAACACAAGCGGAAGTGTACCTAGGGTTCCGAGGGATAAGGTCCCGCCCCTGAAAGGGCTGGAGGTCAACAGACCGGGGACAACCTGTCTGGTCCAAGCGGTACAGAATCCAATCGGATTTACACCGTGGGTGGAAAAAACCCAAGCGGAAAGTTCCACGTAATTACGGGAACAAGGGCTGGGTTTTTTTTGTTTTATTCAGACTCTTTATTTGAGGAAAGGAGTGTATTAAGTCACTTAATTATTAAACAACACTTAACAATGTTGAGGCTATTGTACCTTTTTACACGGAACGACCTGTATCGCGGATGAGTGTTTTCTCACGGGTACCGCCGCAGTATTAATTCCTGTTATCGATGTTGATGGACGGAAAATCGGAGATAAACCGATGGTCCGGATATTTAAGCGTTGAAAATATAAAGAGATGAGTTTGGAGGGGTGGGGCATGAGTGAAGAAATAACGGGAGCAACTGGCGCGACCGTCTTATTGAAAGCCCTTGAACAGGAAGGCGTAGACGTCATATTTGGATATCCGGGCGGGGTATTATTATCCTTGTATGATGCATTATTGGATAGCCCCATTCGTCATATATTGGGACGACATGAACAAGGTGTGGTTCACGCCGCTGATGGCTATGCCCGAGTTAGTGGGAAAGTCGGAGTATGCCTGGCAACATCTGGTCCAGGAGCCACAAATCTAGTTACGGGAATCGCTAATGCTTATTTGGACTCTATTCCTATGGTCGTTTTGACCGGGCAGGTTCCCACATCTTTGTTGGGAACTGACGCCTTTCAAGAAGCAGATATAACAGGAATTACGATGCCGATTACTAAGCATGCGTATTTAGTTAAGGATGCCAGTGAGATTCCGCGGATTGTCAAGGAAGCTTTCTATCTTGCTCGTACCGGCCGTCCAGGTCCAGTCCTCATCGATCTTCCGAAAGATATTTTAGCTGCGGAAGATGTTGAGACCACTTCTTCTGGGATGAAATTGAGTGGATACCAAGTACCTGGAAGAGCTGATGATGAGAAAATTAACGAAATACTCAAAGCACTTTCAGACTCACAAAAACCCGTTATTTACGCAGGAGGAGGGGTTATCACAGCTGAAGCCGGAGAAGTTTTAAAACAGTTGTCAGAAAAGGCTGGCTTACCAGTGCTCACGACTCTGATGGGGATAGGGTGTCTACCCTCTGATCATCCTAATCTATTAGGCATGGTTGGAATGCACGGATCCGTGACAGCAAACTATGCCGTGGATGAATGTGATTTGTTAATTGCTGTGGGCGTACGATTCGATGATCGTGTGACAAGTGGTTTAGGCCATACTTTTGCAACGAACGCCAAAATTGTTCATATTGATATAGATCCTGCCGAGATTGGCAAGGCCGTAAAAACTCATATTCCTATCAATGGGGATGCTCGCCTCGTTCTTGAACAGATAGTGGACGGCTTGGCGGGTTCCAGTGTCCCACAATTTACAGATTGGTGGGAAAGATTGAACTCCTGGAAGGCGACTTATCCTCTTAGATTTGACAGGGACAGGCTTACTCCTCAGTCAGTCATAGAAGCTGTTGGCGAACTTACCAATGAAGATACCATTGTTGTAACTGATGTGGGACAGCATCAAATGTGGGTGGCTCAATTTTATCCATTTATGCACACCCGGAAATTAGCAACGAGCGGTGGACTCGGAACGATGGGTTTTGGTCTGCCCGCTGCAATGGGTGCTCAAATAGCTTGTCCGGACGACCTTGTCATTTTGTTTGTCGGTGATGGTTCTCTACAAATGACAATTCAGGAGTTGGCGACGATCGCCCATAACAATCTACCCGTTAAAATTGTACTTTTAAACAATGGAGTTCTGGGAATGGTGCGTCAATGGCAAAAAATGTTTTTCAATAAACGATACAGCAGTATAGACCTTGAGGGTAATCCGGATTTTATTAAATTAGCGGAAGCTTATGGAATTCGAGGAATCCAAGTTGATTCTAATGAACAGGTTAAAAGTTCTATTGCGGAGGCGATTAAACATCCTGGGCCAGTATTGCTGAACTTTGTGATCTCGCCGGAAGAAGATGTTTTGCCGATGATCCCACCAGGTAAAGCCATTACGGAAATGCTAGGGAGGTAGAAACATGTTGCATACACTTGCTGCCCTTGTGGAGAACCATCCCGGTGTTTTAGCCCGGGTGGCTGGACTATTTGCTCGTAGGGCGTATAATATTGATAGCCTCTCGGTTTGTCAGACGGAGAATCCTGAACTTTCGAGAATGACGATCGTCGTTGATGGAGATGATCAGATCATCGAGCAAGTAAGGAATCAACTAAATAAATTAGTGGCTGTTCATACTGTAATGGATCTAACAGGGAAGAGTATTGTTGATCGACAACTGGCCTTAGTGCGCGTTAAGGTCAGTACGGAAACTAGATCAGAGGTTCTTCAGATCGTGGATGTTTTCCGTGGGCGGGTCGTGGATATGGGTACATGCAATTTAACGGTTGAACTAACAGGGGACACCGAGAAAATTGATGCGTTTGTCAATTCAATCCGCCCCTATGGGTTAGCCGAATTAGTACGAACAGGTAGGATTGCTATAATGCGATCTGAAGCATGACAAACTGGAGCGGTGGTATACTAAACCATTAACTTATTCTGAAAAAGCTAATATTGAGAGGAAGTTATCGAAATGGCAAAAATGTATTATGAAGAAGATGCAAATCTAGAACTGTTAAAAGGTAAAGTCATTGCGGTTATGGGATATGGAAGCCAAGGACATGCCCAAGCTCAAAACCTTAAGGATTCTGGTCTTAAAGTCTTGATCGGACTTCGTCCCGGAAGTGCTCGTTGGGAGCGTGCAGAAGCTGCTGGCTTTGAAGTTATGACTGTTGAAGAAGCTGCTAGACGTGCTGATGTCATTCAGATCTTACTGCCCGATGAGAGCCAAAGTAAAGTTTATAAAGATGAGATTAAACAATACCTCACAGCAGGAAAAGCCCTCGTGTTTTCGCATGGATTCAATATCCACTTTGGACAAATCGTTCCACCAAGCGATGTCGATGTTTTCATGGTAGCCCCTAAGAGCCCGGGCCACTTGGTACGACGTACTTACACGGAAGGTGCAGGGGTACCTTCATTGATCGCAGTACATCAAGATGCCACGGGAAAAGCCAAAGATTTGGCACTTGCTTATGCCAAAGGTATCGGCTCAACTAAAGCGGGTGTTTTGGAAACGACTTTTGGCGAGGAAACTGAAACAGATTTATTCGGTGAACAAGCTGTCCTTTGCGGCGGGACTTCTGAACTCGTTAAAGCGGGATTTGACACCCTTGTCGCAGCGGGTTATCAACCGGAAATCGCTTATTTTGAATGTTTGCACGAACTTAAACTGATCGTTGATTTAATGTATGAAGGCGGCTTAAGCTGGATGCGTTATTCGGTTTCGGACACCGCTCAATATGGAGATATGACGATTGGTAAACGAATTGTTAACGAAGAAACTCGTAAAGAAATGAAAAAAGTTCTGGAAGAAATTCAAGACGGAAGATTTGCCAAAGCGTGGTTACTAGAGAACCAAGCTAATCGACCAGCCTTTAATGCTATGGCACGGAATGAAGAAAAACACCTGATTGAAAAAGTTGGGGAACAACTTAGAGGAATGATGAGCTGGCTGAAAAAACACGAATAAAAGTGTAGGTGCTCAGAAGCCGGAATTAAGATTCCCAAGAACTAAGCGAACTAAGGGAGAGAATAAATGTTATGTCAATGACCATTACAGAAAAGATTCTGGCACAACATGCTGGTTTGGATGAAGTCGTTCCAGGGCAACTGATCACCGCAAAGCTAGACCTAGTCCTTGCAAATGATGTAACAGGCCCAGTTGCAATTCAAGAGTTTGCCAAATTCGGAACAGATACGGTGTTTGATAAAACCAAAGTTGCTTTGGTACCCGATCACTTTGCTCCAAATAAAGATATTTTATCGGCCGAGCAGTGTAAAGTGATGCGTGACTTTGCACGGAAACAAGAAATCAAACATTATTTTGAAGTGGGTCAAATGGGTATTGAACATTGCCTCCTGCCGGAACAAGGACTGACCTTGCCAGGTGATTTAATTATTGGTGCAGACTCCCATACGTGCACGTATGGAGCTGTTGGTGCGTTTGCCACTGGTGTGGGCAGCACCGATTTAGCGGCAGGTCTAGCCACTGGTGAAGCTTGGTTTCGAGTTCCAGAATCCATGAAATTCATCTTTCATGGAACCAATTTCCAAAAATGGGTAGGGGGTAAAGACCTAATCTTATACCTAATTGGAAAACTGGGTGTCGACGGAGCACGCTACCGTGCTATGGAGTTCACAGGCGAAGGTATCTCCGCGTTGTCTATGGATAACCGGTTTACGATGTGTAATATGGCGATTGAAGCGGGTGCCAAAAATGGGATTATCGCTCCTGACGAGAAGACGTTCGCTTATCTCGAAGGACGAGCACGCCGTTCCTATCCTTTAAACTACAGTGATAATGATGCCAAGTATGTCGATGTTCAGGAGTTTAATGTCGCGGACATTCCATTACAAGTTTCATATCCACATTCTCCGGAAAACGCCAAATCCATTCAGGAAGCTAGCGGGATCAAGATTGACCAAGTCGTGATCGGATCCTGCACAAATGGTCGACTGGAAGATCTGCGAATCGCTGCCGATGTCTTGCGCGGTAAAAAAGTACATCCTGAAATTCGCCTCTTGGTGTTCCCAGGAACTCAAACCATTATGCGTGAAGCCATGCGTGAAGGGATTATCGATACATTGATTGAAGCCGGAGCAGCCGTGAGCACCCCAACGTGCGGTCCTTGTTTGGGTGGACACATGGGTATTTTGGCCAAAGGAGAGCGGGCCGTATCCACCACAAATCGTAACTTTGTGGGACGTATGGGGCATGTAGAGAGTGAAGTCTACTTAGCCAACCCGGCTGTTGCTGCAGCATCCGCTGTTAAGGGTCAAATTACTCATCCAGAGGAGGTAGCTTAAATTGGGGAAAGCGTGGAAGTTTGGGCATGACATTGATACGGATGTCATTCTGCCTGCGCGTTATTTAAATAAATCGACGCCGGAACATCTTGCAGCTCATTGCATGGAAGATGCTGGTACAACCTTTGCTCAGGACGTTAAAGCTGGGGATATTATGGTCGGTGGAAAAAACTTCGGCTGTGGTTCCTCACGTGAACATGCTCCGATTGCCATTAAGGCCTGCGGCATTACTGTGGTTATCGCCGAATCGTTTGCACGCATCTTTTATCGCAACGCGTTAAATATTGGACTTCCAATTATGGAATGTCCAGAAGCTGTAGCGGGAATTTCACCAGGGGATGAGGTTGTAGTTGATCTTGCGACTGGAACCATTGAGAATCGGACGACGAACAAACAGTATCAGGCTCGTTCTTTCCCGCCCTTTATGCAGGATTTAATTCGCGCTGGTGGACTAATTCCTTACGTAGAAGGGAGAAAAAAGAATGCCTAATGTTTTAGTTCTGCCGGGAGATGGAATAGGCCAAGAAATTACACCGGAAGCGGTAAAGGTTTTAGAAGCTGTACTGAAAGGCCGCTCGACCAGTTTGAACTTTGAGTACGGTTTAATCGGGGGAACGGCTATTGACGAAGCGGGCAAAGCATTGCCTGATGAGACTCTCGCTGCGGCTCAAGCAGCGGATGCAGTATTAATGGGTTCGGTTGGCGGTCCTAAGTGGGATACTCTACCGGCACCACAACGTCCAGAGCTGGGCGGCCTTCTAGCGATTAGAAAAGCGTTGAGCCTTTATGCTAATATTCGACCTGTTAAAATGCTCCCTATGTTGGTTGAATCCTCAACACTTCGTGCTGAAGTGGTGAAAAACGTTGATCTAGTCGTTTTACGTGAACTTACGGGTGGCCTCTACTTTGGTGAGAAAGGGAGAGGGATAAACCCCAATAGTGCTTTTGACACGTTGGTTTATTCGGAGGAAGAAATTCGACGTATCGTCGAAATGGGTTTCCAAATGGCAGCAAAACGCCGCGGGAAACTTTGTTCTGTGGACAAGGCCAATGTATTGGAATCCTCTCGGTTCTGGCGAGAAATAACCGTGGAAATCGCCAAGAAATATCCTGAAGTAGAATTGACGCATATGTACGTAGATAATGCAGCTATGCAATTAGTCCGTTGGCCGGAGCAATTTGATGTTATTGTTACGGAAAATATGTTTGGAGATATTCTTACAGACTTGGCATCGATGCTCATGGGCTCTATCGGAATGATCTCTTCTGCCAGCTTAAATGGGACCAAAGGGCTTTATGAGCCTGCACATGGTTCCGCGCCGGATATCGCGGGTAAAAATCTTGCCAATCCTTTGGCGACGATTCTCTCTGGAGCATTGATGTTACGTTATTCATTTGGATTGGAAGAAGAGGCGCAAATGATCGAGAGAGCCGTGGAACGAGTATTGCAAGAGGGATATCGCACTCCTGATTTGGCTAAGCCGGGAGAAAAAGTATTAGGTACCCGGGAAATGGGAACTGCTGTCGTAGAAGCCCTAAGTCGTTAATATAATGGTATAGAACCTTGAACTTCTTGGAAAGAATAGGAATAGAGTATTGATAACAGTATAATGCGAAAAGCATGTGATCGACCCAGTACAATAATCGGTGATGTTTAGAGAGAAAAACAACTGCTGAAAGTTTTTCCACACACGATATTGGAAGCCCAGTCGTGATGCTCTGATGAAGAATCGGACGGTTTCCACCGTTAAATGGAGGGTTATTGGATTATCCAGTAGCTTAAAGTTGGCGCAAGCAATAAAGGTGGTACCGCGGAAGGCTTCTTTCGTCCCTTAATAGGGGGACGAGAGAGGCCTTTTTTAGCGAGGAAGTTTCTTAGAGGAGGAAGTTTCTTAGCACGTTCGCACTCGCTTCATTTGCTATTCGCTTGATGCTAGGGCTAAAACGCAAAACCTCAGGGTATTTCTGGTCGAATGCTATTCCATCCTTGGCGCATTCGACACTAGGAACATCCTGTTCCGTCGCAAGTGAACCGTTGCGTTTCTTCACGCCCTATCGTCTGCGCTCATTGACGCAAATTCCGCTAAAGTGACTCACTAAGCTAAGAAACTTCCTCTAGCTTGTGGGTCGACGAGAGATTAGTTAGACGAAGGAATGTTGGGATTTGGTACTGTTTGCGTCTTCGACGCAAATGCGTTGGATAGATGCAAGCTGGAGGGACG
The DNA here is from genome assembly GCA_030706025.1 of Bacillota bacterium. Taxonomy (GTDB): domain Bacteria; phylum Bacillota; class Desulfitobacteriia; order Desulfitobacteriales; family Desulfitobacteriaceae; genus Desulfosporosinus. The sequence goes on from JAUZPJ010000036.1 coordinate 11,296, forward strand.
GTTCTGGAACTTGCATCTAGACGAATCGGGGCCCCTATCATGGCCTTAGCTAATTCGGAAGAACCGTCCCCGACTTGCTTACTGGCTTGAGGGTCGTCGGGAGACTAGTTAGACGACGAAGGAAAGTTGGAATTGGTGCTGTTTGCGTCTTCGATGCAAATGCGCTTGTGTGGATAAAAGTTGGGGTAAAGGTTTTTGACGTATACTTTGAAAGGGGGATGTTTATGAACCAGAGTATTGGTTTTATTGGTGGGGGAAACGTAGCGCAGGCTATTATTGGTGGGCTTCGCAAAACGGATAAGGATCGCCAGATCCGGGTTATGAATCGCACGAATCATGAACGAATTCAGCGTTTAGTTGACAATTATAATGTTATGGCTGCTCAAATTCAGGAGCTTGTGGAGGATTCCGGCATTTTGATCATTGCGGTGAAGCCGAAAGATGTTCAAGATGTCGTAAAAAATCTGAAGAATTATGATCTAACTGATAAGCTGATCATCAGTGTTGCAGCGGGTATTTCGACGAAGCTTTTTAGTAAACATCTTCCAGGTGTTGCGGTGGTTCGGGCCATGCCAAATACTTCGACGGCAGTTTTGCTTTCCATGACAGGGCTGTCGCGCGGGGAGAACGTTCTTGAGGAGCAGGCAGAGTTAGCGGAACAAATTTTCTCGTCGATTGGACTGACCTTGTGGATACCGGAAGAAAAGATGAATGCATTGACAGCCATAAGTGGCAGTGGACCAGCTTATTTCTATCTCCTAACCGAAAATTTGATACAAGCTGGGATCCAATTAGGATTAAGTGAAGCTGAAGCAGCAATGTTGGCGAGCGTCACTTTAGTGGGTGCTGGTAAAATGCTAACGGAAAGTGGAAAGTCACCGGGACAATTACGCGAGGAAGTGACCTCTCCTAATGGAACGACTCATGCTGCCATGACGGTTTTCAAGGGGGAGAGATTTCCTGAAATCGTCGTAAAAGCAATTCAAGCCTGTGCTCAGCGGGCCGAAGACATGGAAGGAGAGTATTCGAAGTGATAGGACTTGATGTTCGTCGAGTCGTTATTAAAATTGGAAGCAGCAGTTTGAATCATCCCAAAGGGGGGTTGGATGATCAAGCCATTTCTGAGATCGTCGCTGTGATTGCTGCTCTAAAACAAAAGGGTGTAGAGTGCATTTTGGTAACCTCTGGGGCGGTAGCTGCAGGGATGGGACAACTAGGCCTTCCTGCGCGTCCCAAGGATCTAGCTAGTAAACAAGCTGTGTCAGCGGTTGGACAAGGAGTGCTCATTGAGCGGTATGCCCAAAATTTCGAGCAACATGGTTTAGTTGGAGCCCAAATTCTTCTTTCTCGGATTGACCTGGCAGATGTGTCTCGCTATCATAACGCTCAAAATACCTTGGAAAAGTTATTGCGTTTACAAGTGGTGCCGATCATTAATGAGAATGACACCGTAGCGGTAGAGGAGCTGTGTTTTGGGGACAATGACAGTTTGTCCGCCTTGGTTGCAGGACTTGTTCACTCGGATTTATTAGTTATTCTCACGGATGTTGATGGTCTGTATACGGCTAACCCAAAGTATGATTCATCGGCGGAACTTCTCAAAGAAGTTTCTGATGTAGGTGCCGTGGAAAGCATGGCCGGTGGGGCAGGAACGATCTTGGGTACTGGCGGCATGGTTACGAAACTCAGGGCGGCCAAGATTTCGACACGCTTTGGTATCGGAATGCTCCTGTTGAATTTTTCCCGAATCAGAGAACTCCTCGGCCTAACGGAAGGGCAGGGGCCGATAGGAACTTATTTTGAACCAGTAAAACATCGTCTTGTGGGACGAAAACGTTGGATTGCTTATGCAGGTTTGTCGGAAGGTAGTATTCAAGTCGATGATGGAGCTGCCAGGGCATTGGTTGAAGAGGGGAAAAGTCTGCTGGCCAGCGGTATTGTTGCGACAGAGGGCTCTTGGGAACGCAAAGAAATTGTGCGGATTACGAATCTGCAGAGAGAGGAAATTGCCAGGGGGGTAGTGGAACTTAGTCGTGATGAAGTTGATATGGTTAAAGGGCTGCATTCTGAAAAGATGCATCGACTCATTATGGATTTTGACGGTCAAGAAGTGGTGCATCGGGATAATATGACTCTTATGGTCGATGCATGATTAGAAAGCTAAACGTCAACGATGATAAAGAACTTAGATCACTCCTCGAACTTCAGCGACTATCCTATCAAGTCGAGGCAGAATTAATCGGATACGCTGATCTTCCGCCTTTAAAAGATAACCTGGATACTTTGAGGAGTTCGAACGAACATTTTTACGGATACTTTATTGCAGAGACTCTCATAGGGGCTATTTCCTATGAGTTAAAACGTATAAGCGGTGTAAGGCCAGGAAAGGGTCTTGATATTTGCAGGCTTGTGGTTCATCCAGAGTTTTTTCGTAGGGGAATCGGAGGAAATCTACTGCGAAAAATTGAAGAGCTAGAGGACCCAGAACTTATAACCGTAGCAACTGGTACGATGAACAAACCAGCCAAAGAATTATATAGACGCTTAGGATTCGTGGCGCAAGAGGAACTGGAAGTAGCCCTGGGTATTTTGATTACTTGTTTCCAGAAGGTCAGTAAAAATAAAAAGTTATAAATACTAATATGCGTGCTTTAGGTTATTTACATGAAATTTATTCTGAAGTATAAAGTGGTTCAATGAATTTTGAGATTTGAATTATATCACCAATGAATTCGAAAGGCATGTTAGTAAAGGGAGGACTTGAAAAATGGTTCACCAGGAATTATTGGCAATTGGGCGTAAAGCTAAGCTGGCAGCGCGCAAGTTGGCTTTTGCGAGTACTGAGTCGAAAAA